>CACXUA010000020.1 GCA_902770725.1 uncultured Bacteroidales bacterium
AAACTCCATAGCGTCCAAGATAGAACTCGCGTGCAAAGCCTTTGATGATGCGACGATGACTCGTGCTGTCACCAATGTCTGTCCACCCCAATCCGCCTGCCGTCAAGCCGCCGATGCGCTTCGTCGGCGACACGAGCAGCACGCTCTTCCCTTTCAGTTTGACCGTATAAGCCGCCATGATGCCTGCCGGCGTACTGCCGTAGATGCAGATATCAACATCCTTCACTGTGCCCTGAGTCTCATCGGCTCGGACGTTCTGAGAGGTCATGAGGCACATTGCCATAAGCAGAAATGTGCAAAAGAATCCCTGTCGTTTCATCGTTATTTAATAGTATTTATTTGCCTGATTATATTGAAAATCGTGTACTTCCGTTGCAAAGATAGTATTAAATAACGAACTAAGCAAGCAAATTAAAGAAAAATTGTTATTGCTTGGTGCGAAACGTGTCACGCCCAGTTAGTCAACTTGGTTGGCATCGTCCTTTTCTTCTTCTTTGTCCTCAAGTAGAGAAGGCGAACTGTTGAGGGATTTCTTCTTTTTGTTTTCTTGGGCGCCGAACTTGAGGAGGTTGCGGGCTGCGGTGGTGATGCTGGGACCGGAGGGGGCAGTGACGGTGTTGAGGTCGTCGAAGGAGCGACGTGTCTTGTCGAGCATTTCGCCGACGCGAGCAAAGCGTTCAGCAAAGAGCTGTACACGCTCGACGAGGGTGTTGGCGCACTGCATCATCTTCTCCTGGTTCTCTACTTGCCGCGTTTGCTTCCAGGTGAGTTCGAGCACACGAAGGGTCATGTAGAGCGATTGGCTGCCTGAGATGACGACGCCCTGGTCGTAGGCTTCCTTCCATAGCGTCGTGTCGCTTTGCAGGGCGAGCTGGAGGGCGCTCTCCTGAAAGACGTACATCAGGACGAAGTCGAGCCTGCTTTTGTCGCTCTTGGCATAGCGGAAGTACTGTTTTTGAGCAAGTTCGCGGACATGCTGCCTCATGCTGGCAAGGTGGCGACGGAGGGCTGCCTCGCGCTCTGCTTCTGTCTCAGCATTCATGTAATCCACGAAGGCCGTGAAGGACATCTTGCTGTCGATGATGACATCGCGCCCGTCGGGGAAGTGCAGCACGGCATCGGGCACCATGCGTCGGCCTTCGTCGCTCGTGATGGTGCGTCCCTGCTCGTCGCGCATCGTCTCCTGCGTGTCGTACTGCAGGCCGCGTTCCAGCTCCATCTGTTCCAGGATTTGCGTCAGCTTGAGTTCGCCGAAGTTGCCTTGTATCTTGTTCTGACCTGTGAGAGCCTGTGCCAGACGTTCCGTCTGCTCACCCATTGCCCGCTCGCGCTCCATATTGACCTGTATGGCAGCCTTAAGCTGGAGCAGCGAGTCGTTGTGGTCTTTCTGCATTTTCTCCGTCTGAGAGCGCATTTGCCGAAGGTCATCCTGCAGCGGGTCGAGTATCTTGGAGAGCTGTTCGCTGTTGACGGCCGAGAGCTCTGCCGCCCGTTCCTTGAGGACGCGCTCGGATGTGGTGCTCATCTGTTCGCGCAGGAGTGCCATCTGCTGCGCCATCTGCTGTTGTTGCGACTCTTGCTGCGAACGCAACTGCTGCTGAAGGGATTCGCGCCCGTCGCGCATCTGTTGCTGTTGCGACTCCTGCATCGCCTGCATTTGCTGGCGGAACGTCTCCTGCTGGTCGCGCATCTGCTGGCGGAGCGAGTCTCCTTCCTGCTGTTTCTGCTGTTCGGTCAGGGCGATACGTTCCTTGCCTGCCTGCACTTGCGACCGCATGGCAAAGAAGACAGCCAGTGCTCCCAAAGCGATACCGATGATAAGATAGAGAAGATAAATGAGTTCCATGATGTACTTCCTTTTCTTGGTTATTCTGCGCAAAGATACGAAAAAAACATGAATGTTCAACGTTCAATGCTCAATAATTTCTGCGGCGTATCTGTCCAACTATAAAAAATATTAAGGAAACAATATAGAAGTTGGCACAAAATGGTTTTCCACTATGCATGATAGTATAAAAAATGGTTTTGGGCGGCCGCTCGCACAGATAAGGTCGAGCGCTCCAAGACATTGGGGCGGCCGCCCCAACATATGAGGGCGGGCGGATTGGAACGGAATAGACAGCACGTTTACCCCTTTTTCTCTGCATCATCTATCTATTTTCACAGTACCTTCTATCACCTCTCTCAGTACAAGTCACTCTGTTTCTGTCATTCCAAGCCTGATTAATTCGCGAATTAAAGTTGAAAAGGTAAAAAGAGTATTGCTATATATCCTGATAGTCATCGTATCAGCCACGGAATGTGCAGGGGAACACGGTTTACTCCTTCAGCAGGACATATTGTCTGGGAACTTTCCTGAGGCGTTCCTGCATCTGGTAGCGGCGGCTTTTGGAGGTATAGATCTCGATGCTTCGGGGAGGATAGATGTCTATGAGGTCAGTAAACTGAGCCTTTCGTGAGGTGGACTGGAGGCGGAGCGAGGCTCGGCAGGTGGTCTTGTTGTCCATCCATTCGCGACGTTTCTTCTTCACATCGCTCCACGAGGCGAAATGCCTGCAAGACTGATATTGGAACTCCTTGGGCTGACCCTCCTCGGTATAGGCGGCACGCAGCAGGATGGTCCAGTCCTTTAGCTGGAGCTTTATAAATTTACCTAATGCCCAGAGGGCAAAGCCGTTGATGAACTCGTGCTTCACGCAATCCAAACCGCTGTGGCGCTCTGCCTCCAAGACCATGCAACGGGCTGTGTCGAGGTTCAGATAGCCACGGTCCAACTCATACTTAGTTGACCAAAAGACAAGCTGCACGACGTTGGGATTGGGGTGCTCGAACTCCCCGTTTACGGCAAAACGATGTTGTCTGAGGAAGTGCTTGTCCAGGGAGCGGATGAGGTTCTGGTAAAGCATCTCGTCGAGATTGCTCCAACGCACATAGGCGCTGTCGGGCTGGCTTATGCAAGCCGTATCGGTGCCGAAGACTGTGTTTCGTTCGGGTGCCACCTGAAAGACACTGTCCTGCTTCATCTGCGCCATTGAGGGCGAGAACAGCACGCCTCGGCTCTGGAACCTATAGGCCGTCAGAGAGTCCGTAACTGTACGTTGGGAGCCACGCAGGAGGTCGGAGCCTGTGTCTTGGAAGAAGAAATCATACTCACGAAAACAAGGCTCCTGCTGATAGTTTTCTTCTCGTTTCTGAATGAAAAGTTTCAGTTTCTCTCTTATCCACGCAGGCTCTTCTGCCTTAATCAAAACCTCCTGCAACGTGCGTACACGTGCTATCTGAAAGGTGGTGTCGTCTTCTTCTTGCGCAATAGCCCAAAGAGGGCACAGAAGCAGGAGGCAAAGCGCTAATGGTCTCATTGTGTATGTTCCTTTTTCACAAATCCGACTGCAAAAGTAGGAATATTTCCGCAACCTTCGTCGCCTGCCTCGTTAAATAATCATAATGGAATGTTAAGAGTAAACAAGAAGTTTTTATGGACGTTAAAATGAATTATGAATTGTGAATTATGAATTATTCTGGAGGTCCTTGTCGATGAACTGAATGAGGCGCTCCACGGCTTCTTCTTCGGGGATGTTCTTCTCGATACATTCCTTATTCTTATATAAAGAGACCTTGCCGCGGGCAGCACCCACATAGCCATAATCGGCATCGGCCATCTCGCCCGGGCCGTTGACGATGCAGCCCATGATGCCTATCTTGAGCGTCTTGTAGCGAGCGTCGGTTTTGGCTTTTTCTTCAACAGCAGCCTTGATGCGACGAATCGTGTCTTGCAGGTCGTAAAGCGTGCGTCCGCAGCCAGGGCAGGAGATGTACTCCGTCTTGTGCATCTGCACACGAGCGGCCTGCAAGATGCTTTGTGCCACAGGAATCTCGCATTCAGGTTCCTCGCTGAGGCTGACGCGAATGGTGTCGCCGATGCCGTCGATGAGCAAGGCACCGATGCCCACAGCACTCTTCAGCCTGCCGTCCTCGCCCTCGCCGGCTTCCGTCACGCCGAGGTGCAAGGGGTAGTCCATGCCTTCCTTCTCCATCTGCTGACAGAGCAGGCGGACGCTCTGCACCATGATGACCGTGTTCGAGGCCTTGATGCTCACCACCACATCGCGGAACTGCTCGCGTTCGGCAATGCGGAGGAACTCCATGCACGACTCGACGATGCCCTCAGGCGTATCGCCATAGCGCGACATGATGCGGTCGGAAAGCGAGCCGTGGTTTACGCCTATACGAATGGCTGTGCCGTGTTCCCTACATATATTAAGGAAGCGGCAGAAGCGTTCGTCCAGCCTTTCTAACTCTTGCTTGTACTCCTCGTCTGTGTATTCCAGCGTCTTGAACTGGCGGGCCGGGTCAACGTAATTGCCTGGATTGATGCGCACCTTCTCCACAATCGTGGCAGCCACATCGGCCACGTTGGGGTTGAAGTGAACATCAGCACAGAGCGGCACGTCGCCGTAGCCGCGTGCTATCAGTCCGGCCTTGATGTTGCGCAGGTTCTCAGCCTCGCGCGTGCCTTGAGTGGTGAGGCGAACAAGCTGTCCGCCCGCCTCGATGATGCGTATGGCTTGCTCGATGCAACCCTCCGTGTCGAGGGTTGAACAAGTCGTCATGCTCTGCACAGCCACGCGGTTCTCGCCACCAATGCGCAGCTTGCCTATCTTTACTTCGTGAGTTTTGCGTCTCATGGCTCTTTTGGAGATATGGTGGTTAGTGGTTAGAGGTTAGTGGTTAGAGGAATGTTTGGGCTGCTGGTTTGGGGTCCAAGGCTAACCTCTAACCTCTAACTTCTAATTTTAGTTTGTCTTAAATTTATATTTCACTTCCTTCAGTTCCTCGTTTGCCTTGACAATCTTCTCCTTGAGGCCCTGCTTGTAGTCATGGAGTTTCTGGGCAAGTTCATTGTCGCTCAGGGCGAGCATCTCGGCAGCAAGGATGGCTGCATTCTGAGCGCCATTCACACCGACCGTGGCCACAGGGATGCCTGGAGGCATCTGTATGATGCTGAGCATCGCGTCGAGGCCGTCGAGCATTCCCTTGATGGGGACACCGATGACGGGCAACGTCGTGCTGGCTGCCACTACGCCAGGCAAGGCTGCTGCCATGCCAGCTCCTGCAATGATGACCTTCAAGCCCCGCTCTTCTGCTGTACGGGCAAAGGCTTCAACTTCCTGAGGTGTACGATGAGCGGAGAAAGCGTTCATCTCGAAAGGAATGCCCATTTCATCGAGAAATTTGGCTGCTTTCTCCATAACGGGCAGGTCGCTTGTGCTGCCCATGATGATGCTAACGATTGGAGACATAATGGTATTTACTATTTAATGATTTACAATTTACTATTTGTTCCCCCTAAAGGGGGCTATGGGGTCTTTTCATATTCCTCCTAAATCTTGCAGGTTGATGTCGTCGCTGTTGATGAGCTGTTGCGGCTGTGCCTTCTGGCCTTCCCATGTGGAGGGTATGGAGCCTTTTATCTGTCCGAGAACAGAAGCGGCACGCCTCTCAAGCATGAGCCGGAACGTCTGTTGTGCCTTGTGGAAACGGTCGTTGTTGTAGAAGGCGTTGGCTTCCGTGCCTGCAAGTTGTCCTATTTCATCGTTTATCAAGGACAACGTCTTGCCAAACTCGCCGCCAAGGATGTATTGGTTGCACAGCATGTCGAGGTAATGATAGTATCGTGCCTTGAACTGTTCATTGGCAAGCAGCTTCATAAAAAAGGTACGTTCGCTGAGGTCGGCAGAGAACGGCGTGTCGATAGGGAAGTTCACCACACGACTGACTTCTTCCTTGCTCCGCATCCCTGCATTCTCGGGCAGCATTGGCTCCCCTTGTCCTTCTAGCATGTCCTCACCCTCCATGTCTTCATCCTCAGGATAGCCGCCCCATGCCAGATTGTAGTCCCAAGGGATGAGGCTAATCTTGCCGTCGGCCTCGCGCAGATAGTAATTCTGTGTGTTACGGCCAGTCATGCAGTCGAAGTTGACAACTATTGTCTGCAAAGCCATATACTTCACCATGCTTCCCAGATCAATGTGTTTCTTCAAGTTCTTTCCTTCGTGGACGCTTTTCAGTGCTGCCACGACGCGCTGCATGGAAGCCTCTCCGCCTTTCACCTTTGCGAAGTCGGCAATGTCGGCATAGCCTTTCATGTCCTCGCCCGAATAGGCAAGGTTGTGATATGGCTTGTAGATGTTCGAGACCTCGTCGGGCCAGTTGCGATGGCAGAAGTTCTTGTCAACGGGTTCCACCATCAGGTAATAGCCGAAGAGTTTTCCGTTGAGCGTGACTCGAGCATAGTTGGTCAATGGTGCGGGCAACCCGATGAAGCGGCACATGTCATAGACGATGGCATCCTTCATCTGCGTGGCATCCCAAATGTTATTGTTGAGCAGGAGTTTCGACAGGCCGTGATACGTCTGTCTTTTCTCATGTTTGTTCAGCTTCAGCGTGAAGCTGTAGCGGTCGGACTTCATCAGCATCACGTCGTCGAGGCTGCTTGCTCCTTTCGTGCGGATGCTGACGTTGTCGAACTGTTCTCCGTTGATGGTGACGCTACATTTATAATATGTCTTGTCCGAGGCTTTGGAGAGAATCTTCTGCCAAGTGTCTGCCGGCACCTTGATATCTACGGAAGCCAGTTCGCCCAGCGCAAAGAGAGCCTCAGAATAATGGATCTCCTCACGAAGAGGCATCTGTCCTTTGCCGCACGATGATGCGATAAGACAAAAAGCTATAATTATAATATGTAGAACCTTTTTCAATGCTACTTTATTTTCTTCTCAAACTTAAACAGACCGTCTGCTTGATCGAATTGTTCAGGCATGTTCGGGTCGGGATGGTGATCGTTGAAAAACTCGACGGCATGAAAGCCACAGCGATTGATATAGAAATGGATGTTGCGAAGGTCGAAGTATGGCGTGCATGTCTCCCAAACCTCAGTCTCTGGATGGAGCGCTTCGATGGCTTTCCAGATGGCCTGACCAACGCCTTTGCTCTGTACGCCCACCTTCACATAGAGAAATGCCAACTCGCCCCGATGCTTTTTCTTGTCAATGGCGATGATGGCACCGCCCACACGCTCGCCGTCAGCATCGATTGCCTCGTAGGCTTCTGCGCCATCAGCCTCCAGCGAGCGATAGAAGTCCTTGTCGGGCAGCACCTGCCACTGGTTGGTATCATCTTTGTGATAAGACAGAAAGCCACATTTGAAGGCCTCCTGCATCTCCTCCTTCATGGCGATGGTTTGCTCTTGCCTAAGTTGTAATAAATGTATCGTCATGAGTTAATGTACTTTTTATTTACGATCTCCTACATTAGTATTGTTCCAACGATGCCGCAGACGATGCCGATGAGGGTGCCGCCCAGGACTTGACCGAGGGTGTGCTGGCGGAGTAGCATGCGGCTTGTCATGACACAGCCTGCGACGAAGATGGCCAGCGAAAGCCACCAGATGGGATTGAAGCCGAAGATGGCTGAATAGGCTATCAGGGCTCCGATGACGCCGCCTGCTCCAGCCGAGTGCAGGCTAACTTTCCACCAAATGTTGATGATGATGCAGGTGCATTGTATGAGGAGCGAGATGCCGACGATGGCCATCAGGAAGTGTGGCATATGGGTGATGGCGAAGATGTGCATCAGGCAGAGGTAGCTGCAGATGCTGATGATGTAGGGCACGGCTCGTTTATGGCGTAAGCGAAGTTCAGCAGCGCTCCAGCCATGAAGCTTTCGATAGATGTAGATGCCAAGGGTTGGCAGGCAGAACGTGAAGCCATAGACGAGTCCGAGAATCCATAGCTTGAAGCCCCAAGGGAAGAGACTCAAGTAGGTGAAACTCAGCAGGACGAATGTTCCGACGGTAGGGTAGTACGAAGGTCGGAAGACTGTCGAGAAGATGCGTGCTATGAGAATCGTCTGTTTCATTTTCTCATTCTTGCAACAGGGATGCCCATCTGTTCCCTGTACTTGGCAACGGTACGACGGGCGATGTTGAAGCCGTCTGCCTGAAGGAGTTGTGTGAGGCGTTCGTCGCTGAGCGGCTGACGTTTGTCCTCCTGTTCTATGAGTGTGCGCAGGGCAGCCATCACCTGACGGGCAGTGACGTCGTCGCCCTCTTTGTTCTGTGTGGCTTTGTGCGTGAAGAACCATTTGAGGGGAAAGGTGCCAAAGGTGGTCTCGACGTACTTGCTGTTTGCTACGCGACTGATGGTGCTGATGTCGTAACCTGTCGCCTCGGCAACGTCGTCGAGTTTCATGGGTCGCAGCAGCGTCTCGTCGCCTTCCTGAAAGAAAGGTTTCTGCAACTTGACGATGGCCTGCATGGTGCGCGTCATGGTTTCGGAGCGTTGCTGCAGGGCGTTGATGAACATCTGGCCGCGTTCCACATACTGACGGATGAAGGCGTCCTGCTGTCCGTCGGCATCTGGACTGATGATGAGCGACGGCTGGTTGCCACGGCTCAGGGTGACGGTGATGATGCCGTTCTCGTCTGTATCGACCAGGAAGTCCGGCTGGATGGTTTGTACGCGGTCGGCAGTCTTGGCGCCAATGGAACCTCCTGGTCGCGGATTGAGTTTCAGTATTTCGCGTTGCAGCAGTTCTGCCTGCGCATGATTGATGTGGAGCCTCCCTTCAATCCTTTGCCAGCGCTTGTGTATGAAGTCATCGAAGAAGTTTTCAAGTATCTTGATCAGCTGTTCGCGACCTGGAATGTTCTCGTTGCGCTTGACCTGAATGAGCAGACATTCTTGCAGGGAACGTGCTCCGATGCCTGGTGGGTCGAATTGTTGCAGGACCTCGAGGACGTGCTCCAGTTCCTCAGGAGTTGTGTTGAGGCCCTGATAGATCTCAGCCTCGTCGGCTAGGATGGTGAGCGACCTCTTCAGCAGTCCGTCTTCGTCGAGCGAGCCGATGAGGTATTCCATAAGTTCCTTCTCGTGGTCCGTCAGTTCGAAGTCTGCCATCTGCTCGCGCAGGCGGTCAGTCAGGGAGAGCGTGTCGTCGTAGGCCATGAACTCGGCAGCATTGTTGCTGTGGCTGGCACCAGTCAGGAAATCAGGGATGTCGTCCTCGCTGCGATAGTCGTACGAGGCATCGTCCAAGTCAGTCTGTCCGTAGTCCGTAGTCTGTTGTCCGTTGTCTTCCTCTTTCTTTTCCAGCCAAGGGTTCTCCATGCATTCCTGTTCCACGCGATGTTGCAGCGTCTCGACGGGCATTTCCATCAGCCTGACGAGCATGACCTGCTGGGGCAGCATCTGCTGCACCTGCACCTGTCCTTGCGTCTGCGCCTGTTCCTGTATCTGTACGTTCCCTTGACTCATGTCTTGTGTTTCTTCTGCTATGCGTCAGCAAAAACTTTGCCGTCGTCCAGCGTCACTTGCAGTTTGGCGTAATCGCTGTGGAAGTCGTTCCTGAGGCGGTCGAGGTAGCGCTTTGCCTCCCACTTGCACATGGGCAGGTCGTGGAGCAGATAGTTTCCGCATGTCTCCGGCTCTGTGGCAGGCACTTTCTCCTGGGTGAGCATCCACTCCAGGCATTGGATGGTCAACTCGCGCATGTCCTGTACGGAGTAGTCTCCCGTCATCACGATGTACATCCCTGTCAGGCATCCCATGGGGCCCACGTACACGACATCATCTTTCACCTGTGAGTTGCGGAACCAAGTTGCCATCAGGTGCTCTATGCTGTGGATGGCTGCAGGTGCCACAGCAGGCTCCTTGTTGGGTTCTGTGATGCGCAGGTCGAATGTGGTGAAGCCTTTATCTTGTCTCGACACGTAGATGCCAGGTTTCAGTCTCGTGTGGTCGATGGTAAAACTCTGTATAACTTCCATAGCTTTGTTCTATTGGTTCTTGTCTTTGGGCGAAATGGGTGTAAGGTTCATCTCTTTGGCCTTCTCGAGCATGAACTGGAAGGCGGCATCGTGGTTGTTGGGGATAAGAGAGTCCCAAATGGCGTCCTTGACGGCTTGCTTGAGCAGTCCGATTTCGCGGCAGGGCTGCAGGCCGAAGGTCTCCATGATTTCCTCGCCTGTGATGGGGTTGTGCCAGGTGCGATAATTGTCGCGAGCCTGCAGGTCGGCCAGCTTCTCACGGACGAGTTGGAAGTTCTCGAGGAAGCGCTGTTTCTTCTCGCGATTCTTGCTGGTGATGTCAGCTTCGCAGAGGCGCATCAGGTCGTCGATGTCCTCGCCAGCCTCGAAGAGCAAACGGCGGACAGCGCTGTCGGTCACTTCCTCGTCGGCAATGGCGATGGGACGCATGTGAAGCCTCACGAGTTTCTCGACGTACGCCATGCGTTCGTCCATCGGCAGCTTCATCCTGCGGAACAGAGGCGCCACCATCTTCTGCCCGATGTAGTTGTGGTTGTGGAAAGTCCAGCCTGCCTGATTGTCCCAGCGCTTGCTGCGAGGCTTGCCGATGTCATGCAGGAGGGCTGCCCAGCGTAAGTAAAGAGGAGCTTGCTCCTGACACACATTATCCAGCACCTCGAGGGTGTGGTAGAAGTTGTCCTTGTGTGCGCGTCCGTTCCTAGACTCAACGCCTTCGAGGGCTGCAACTTCTGGCAGGATGATGGGCAGCAGTCCGCTGCGGCTCAGCTCGATGAAGCCTATGCTGGGCGTAGGTGCCATCATGATCTTGTTCAGCTCGTCGATGATGCGCTCCTGCGAGATAATCTTGATGCGCCCAGCATTGCGACGAAGGGCTTCTGTCGTCTCTTCCTCTATTTGGAAGCGCAATTGCGTGGCAAATCGGATGCAGCGCATCATGCGCAGGGGGTCGTCGCTGAAGGTGATGTCTGGGTCGAGTGGAGTGGCTATGATGCCGTCCTCGAGGTCGAGCAGGCCATCGAAGAGGTCGATGAACTCGCCATAACGTTCTTTGTTGAGGCAGAAGGCAAGGGCATTGATGGTGAAGTCGCGACGATGCAGGTCGTCGTCGAGCGTGCCGTCCTCCACGATGGGCTTACGGCTATCCCTTTGATAGCTCTCGCGGCGAGCACCCACGAACTCCACTTCGTGCTCGTGCCACTTGAGTTGTGCTGTGCCAAAATTGCGGAAGATGCTGACGTGGGCGCCTCTGCCAAGTTCCTTAGCAAGAGCTCCAGCAAGACGGATGCCACCTCCTTCTCCAACCACCAGCACATCAATATCCTTCGAAGGTCGCTCCAGGATGATGTCCCTCACATAGCCGCCTACGACATAACACTCCAGCCCCAGGGCATCGGCAGTCTCCCCGATGCGATGCAACAACGGGTTGTCGATAAGGCGAAGCGAATCCGTCTGGCGCGTCCTTTGACGGAAGTCGTCGTATTCCTGTATGGCCTCCTGTATGGTCATTTCTGCTTTTTGATGTCTTCTTTCAGTTTGCGTTCGAAGAACTGCCTCTTGACGTTGAGGCGTTCCCATTCCTCGCCTGAGACGAGTTTGAGGCTGTCTGTAGCGGCATTCATCTCTATGCTGTCGAGCAGGAGGATGGCTTGTCGGCGAGCCTCGATGGCTGTGGGGCATTTGCGACGAAGCGAGAAGATGGTGTCGCGTGCCTCGTTATAGAGGTGGTGATGCAGGGCATAGCGAGCATCCCTCAGCATTCTGGCAGCATATTCCTCTGGCTTCTCCTTTGTGCAAGAGGCTGCCAGAATGGCTATGATGATAGGAAAGAGGTATTTTTTCATAGGCCAAAGAGGGGTAGGATGAAGTTGCGGACATCGTTGCTCATAGCAAGGAGCATGAGTGCGATGAGGATGAAGATGCCTATCTTTTCTATCCATTCCATCGCTTTATCCGAGGGCTGACGACCTGTGATGCCTTCGTAGAAGAGCAAGACGATGTGGCCGCCATCGAGACCAGGGATGGGCAGGATGTTCATGACGGCCAGGATGATGCTGATGAAGGCTGTGAGCATCCAGAACTTCTGCCAGTCCCAGGCGTTGGGGAAGATGTTGCCGATGGTGATGAACGAGCCGACGCTCTTCGCTCCGTCTGCGCTGGCCACGTACTTCAGGTCGTTGACGTAGCTCTTCAGCACACGCCAGCCGTAGCTGAGACCTGCAGGGAAGCAGTTCCAGAGGTTGTAGCTGAGGTGTTCTGTCTTGAGGTCTGGGAAGTGACGGGTTACGCCCATCATGTAGTTCTCGTCGAGCTGAAGGCTGAGGGTATCCATGCGTGCTCCGTCAGCCGAAGCAAAGACGGCATTGAGCGTGCGCCAGCGAAGGCTGTCTTCAGGCGTACAGTCTGGCGAACCAAGTACATCTTGCCTGCGCAATGTCACCTCGTAGTCGAAGTCAGCCCAAGTCTTGATGTCCTTGCCGTTGACTGCCATCAGACGCATGCCTTTCTCGATGCCGGCCTTGTCTGCGGCAGAGCCAGGCACGACGGAGTCGATGTAAGCCTCTGCTACAGGCTGGAGGAACTGTGGCTGTGCCTGCAGCATCTTCAGCATGGAGAGGCCTTCTTCAGGCATCGTGAGCTCTACCTCTTCACCTTGTCTCAGTACTGTGACGGTATTTGCATTCGAGATGGTTCGCATGATGGCTGTGCTGAACTCCACAATCTCCTTGCCGTCGGCAGCGATGGGAATGTCGCCGTCCTGGAATCCGATGTTGTGGGCTTGCTCGTTGTACTGGAAACCCTGCTCGATGCTGGCAATGGGATAGTAGTCGCGACCCCAGGCAAGCAGTACGAGGCTGTAGATGACCCAAGCCGTGATGAGGTTCATCAGTACGCCTCCAAACATGATGAGGAAGCGCTTCCACACTTTCTGCGAGCGGAACTCGTTGGGCTGAGCAGGCTGCTTCATCTGCTCTGTGTCCATGCTCTCGTCTATCATGCCGGCTATCTTGACGTAGCCTCCCAGGGGAATCCAGCCGATGCCGTACTCCGTCTCCTTGTCCTTGAAACTGGGGAAGAGTTTGGTGAACCATTTGCTCTTCGTGCTGAAGAGCTTGAACTTCCAGTCGAAGAACATGAAGAACTTCTCGACTTTCACGCCAAAGAGCTTGGCGAAGCCGAAGTGGCCACCTTCGTGCAGGACGACCAGAATACTGAGGCAGCAGAGCAGCTGCAGGGTTTTTATGAGTACTGTTTCCATTTATGAATGAGTTTGTCTTGTAGTAGTTTTATTGTTATGAATGTTGCATCGTTTAATGCTTGCCAGGGGAGTTGCCAACGCCCTATAGGGGAAGTGCCAACGCCCTATAGGGGAATGGCTGATGCCCTATAGGGGAATGAGTAACGCCCTATAGGGGAGTGAACGACGCATTATTTAGGCTTTTTAATCATCTCTTCAGCGACTCGGCGCGACTCACGGTCGCAGTCGAGGTAATCTTGTAGGGCAGGTTTCTCTTGATGCGGTACTTTCTCCAGTGTCTTTTCGATGATGTCTGCCATCTGCAGGAAGCTGCAGCGTTCCTGACGGAAGGCGAGGTTCACCACCTCATTGGCGGCATTGACGATGCAGGCAGCGTTGCCACCCCTCCGTATCGCTTCGTATGCCATCTGCAGGCAGCGGAACTTCTCTGGGTCGGGCTTCTCGAAGGTCAAGTCCTTGAGGTCCCACCAGTCGATGCGAGGGAAGCTGCTCTTCAGTCGATAAGGGTAGGAGAGGGCCAGTTGTATGGGGACGCGCATATCTGGCATACCCATCTGTCCCTTGACGGCACCGTCCTCGAACTGGACAGCGCTGTGCAGGATGCTCTGCGGATGCACCACGACCTGTATCTTGTCAGGCGTGACGTCGAACAACCAGCGTGCCTCGATGACCTCGAAGCCTTTGTTCATCATCGACGCGCTGTCGATGGTTATCTTCGCCCCCATGTCCCAGTTGGGATGCTTCAGGGCTTGAGCAGGCGTGACGTCGCGCAGCTGGTCGAGCGTGAAGGTGCGGAAAGGGCCACCACTGGCCGTGAGGATGAGTTTCTCGATGGGACTCACTTCGCCCATCAGGCTCTGGAAGATGGCGCTGTGCTCGCTATCGACGGGCAGCAAAGGCACCTTGTGTTCCAGGCAAAGCTGCGTGATGAGTTCGCCAGCCACAACGAGCGTCTCCTTGTTGGCGAGGGCGATGGGTTTGCCAGCCTTGATGGCACTGATGGTGGGGCGCAGTCCGCTGAAGCCCACAAGGGCAGTCAGCACGATATCCACCGGCTCCATCTGCACCACTTGGCACAGGGCGTCGGCTCCCGCATAGACCTGTATCGGCTCGTCCTTCAGGGCTTCTTGTACGTAGTCGTACTTGCTCTCGTCTGCTATGACGACGCATTGCGGCTTGTATTCCTTAGCCTGCTTGATGAGCAGGTCGGCCTGCGTGTTGGCAGTCAGCACGTATGCCTCGAAGAGGTCAGGGTGCTCAGAGATTACCTCAAGCGTCTGAGTGCCAATGCTGCCAGTTGAGCCTAATATGCAGATTCTTTTCATCTTTATAAATCAAGTAAACCTTCTGGTAGCGTCATGTGTATAGTCCGCTCCTTGTGATTGATGTCTGTAATCCATTCTTCAGCAGCAGGGATGAGTCGTTCGCCCACTTGGAACAGGACGTTCTGTGTGGAGTCGTCCACACGGTCGATGGTTCCGATGTGGCCTGCTGCCTCGTCGAAGAGGTCGAAGCCCGTGAAGTATCGCCAGGTGTACTCATCGTCCTCTCCTACTTCTGGAGTCAGGGCGTGAGGGAAGAACACTTCGCATCCGACGAGGAACTGCACATCGTTGGCAGAGTCGTAGTCGAGGAACTTCAGGAGCGCCGTTGTGTCACTACGGAAGCGATACTCCTCGAGGAAGAAGGGCACAAGTATGCCTTCCACACGCAGGATGAGGTATTCACTCTCAGCACGATCCCAAACGTCGTCCGTGAAGTTGAACGTCACCTCGCCCTTGATGCCGTGCGTCCTGCCGATTTGTCCTATCTTATATACTTCGTATTCTCGTATCATGGAACATTGTCCATTTTATTCCCCCTAAAGGGGATTAGGGGGTCTCCACTCTTGTTATCTTTGCTCCAAGGGCACAAAGTCGTCCCTCGATGTCTTCGTAGCCACGGTCTATCTGCCCAATGTTGTCGATGCGACTTGTGCCTTGAGCACTCATGGCAGCGATGAGGAGGGCAATACCTGCACGAATGTCAGGGCTCGTCATACGGCCAGCATGGAGTTGGCGTTCGTGGTCGTGACCTACCACAACGGCTCTGTGTGGGTCGCAAAGGATGATTTGTGCGCCCATATCAATAAGCTTATCGACAAAGAACAGGCGGCTCTCGAACATCTTTTGGTGAATGAGGACAGAGCCCTTGGCTTGTGTGCTGACCACGAGCAGGACGCTCAGCAGGTCGGGCGTGAAGCCAGGCCAGGGCGCATCGCTCAGCGTCATGAACGAGCCGTCGATAAAGCTCTCTATCTCATAGTGCTCTTGCTTCGGAATGAAGAGGTCGTTGCCGTCCTTCTCGATGCGGATGCCCAAGCGACGGAAGGTGTTTGGGATGATGCCCAAGTGCTCAGGTGCGACATTGCAGATGCGTACACCATCGCCCACCATTGCTGCCATGCCGATGAAGGAACCCACCTCAATCATGTCAGGCAGGATGGTGTGTTCTGTGCCATGGAGCGATGCGACGCCTTCGATGGTCAATAGGTTCGAGCCGATGCCTGCAATGCGTGCACCCATCTGGCATAGCATACGGCAAAGTTGCTGGATGTAGGGTTCGCAGGCAGCATTGTAGATGGTCGTAACGCCCTGAGCCAGCACAGCCGTCATGATGATGTTCGCCGTGCCAGTCACAGAGGCTTCGTCCAAGAGCATATAGGAGCCTTTGAGTCCTTCAGTCTCCACGTTATAGAGATGTAGCGCTTCGTCGTAAGTGAAGTGTCCGCCCAGCTTCTGTATGCCGTGGAAGTGTGTGTCGAGACGTCGCCTGCCTATCTGGTCGCCCCCAGGCTTTGCGACGATAGCCTTGCCTCGCCGTGCCAGAAGCGGACCAAGCATCATCACGCTGCCTCGCAACTGCCTGCAACGTTCTATGTATGCCTCGCTGCAAAGATATTGGTCGTCGAGTTGCCCAGCAGAGAATGTGTAGTCGTGAGCATCATGCTTCGTCACTTCCACACCCATGTCTTCCAAGAGCTTTATCTGGTTCTTTACATCGACAATGTTGGGGATGTTCTTGATGCGGACAGGTTCGTTGGTCAGCAACACAGCGCATAGCACTTGCAGTGCCTCGTTCTTTGCACCTTGGGGCACAATCTCGCCCTTCAGCCTGTGTCCGCCTTCTATGATGAATGATGCCATCTTTACTTCTTTCTTTTGCGTTTCTTTCCACCATCAGAGGGTTGCAGAGGCGATTCGCCAACAGCTTCGAAGGTGAAATGGTCCAAGTCCAGGTTAAGTTCGCCATTGGAGTAGCGGTCGATGTCCTGTGCCACAAGGGCATTGTCCATCGAGTCGCGGTTCCAGATGAAGAGGTCTTGCTTCATCTGATTGGCCACGCATTCGGTGATGTATTGGCGCATCTCAGCATCTTCAATCGTCTTTGCATAGTCCAAGGTTTGCTCAACAAGATAGCCATAATGACGACGCTTGATGTCTTTCATCGGGTAGGGAAGCGGAGCCGGATGTGCCTGCACCTCTTCCTGCGGCACGATATTGACAGGATAGTCAATGTCGAGTTTGTAGTGGCTGATGCGTGCCAAGTGATTCCAGAGGCGATGCTCATTGTCTTCCTTGCTGGCAGTGGAAGGGAGGAGGCTCGCCATTATCTTGACGATAGTATTGGCGCATCGCTGGCGCTCCTCACGGTCTTCTATCTCCACAGCCATATCGACCATCATCTGTATGCCTCGACCATATTCGGGCATCACAAGCTGTTCTCTTTGTGTGTTGTATTGCATTACAATAGGTTTTTAGACTTTATTGCGACGAACTCTTTCAGATAGAAAGGCTCAAAGTATGCTACATCTTGTTTCTCTCCGAGGTGCAGGGAACGTTCTGCCAAGGGGAACATCCACTTAGCCAAAGGCACAATACCATCGATGAAATGGGCATTCTTGTGCTGAATGACGCTTTGGCACTTCATGGCACCATTGCCGAAGAAATAGACGGGATGCTCCTCGAGGTAAGGAAGATAGGTGTCGGCATCAACGATGTCTGCACCGATGGGACGAACCTCCTGCAAGGCTCGGTCATAGACGGCACTGTAAACCTCCATTCTTCGTGCGTCTATCATCGGGATGAGCAAAGCATCCTCTGGCAACTCCTCTTTGCCAAGCAGGACAGGGACGCACAATAGTTTGAGCGTCGGAACGCTCAGGAGTGGAAGGTCACGACCATAGCAAACACCTTTTGCCAGCGATACACCGATTCGCAAACCAGTGTAACTGCCTGGACCTTCGCTGACGGCTACGGCATCGACGGGTATGGCATGCGAGTTGGCAAAGGACAGCGCTTCGTCAACATAGACGCCACACACGACAGCGTGGTTCGGTCCGTCCAGGTCTTCCTTGTGGAAGATGAGCTGACCATTCTCGCTCAGTGCCACAGAGCACGCTTTTGTACTCGTCTCAATATGCAGGATGCAGGACATTCTTAGCTTCTTATTTATTTTCGCGCTGCAAATTTACTAAATTCTCGTCAAATTATTGTACATTTGCAGCAAAATTGTAAACAAATATGATTTTATCGATGACTGGATACGGCAAAGCCTCGGCCGAATTCCAAGGAAAGAAGATTACAGCAGAGGTTAAGTCACTCAACAGTAAGGCCCTCGACCTTTCAACACGCATTGCTCCCATCTATCGCGAGAAAGAAATGGAAGTGCGTGCCATGGTGACGCAGAGTCTAGAGCGTGGCAAAGTGGAGTTCAACCTATGGATTGAGCAACTGGAGCAGGCGGATGCCTGTCCCATCAATGCTGAATTGGTGGCAGCCTATTATCGCCAGATGCAGGAGATATCGAAGAAGTATGACATCCCTGAGCCCGACGACTACTGGCACACCATCATACGAATGCCTGAGGTGCTTTCTCGCAATGAAGCCCAGCAGGAGCTCTCCGACGAGGAGTGGCAAGTGGCGCAGGGTGTCGTGCAGAAAGCTATCGACCAACTCGTTGCATTTCGTCGGCAGGAGGGTGAGGCACTGCAGCATAAGTTCGAGGAGAAACTCGACAATATCGCCGCTTTGCTTGCCAGCATTGAGCCCTACGAGAAGCAGCGTGTGGAGAAGATTCGGCAGCGCATCACCGATGGACTTGCCTCGATTCCTGATGTGGAATACGACAAGAACCGACTCGAGCAAGAGATGATTTACTACATCGAAAAGCTGGATATCAACGAGGAGAAACAGCGTCTGGCGAACCACCTTCAGTACTTCCGCAAGACGATGGAAGAGGGGCACGGACAGGGCAAAAAGCTCGGTTTCATCGCTCAAGAGATGGGCAGAGAGATCAATACAACGGGTAGCAAAAGCAACCAGGCTGAGATGCAGAACATCGTGGTCAAGATGAAGGACGAGCTCGAGCAAATTAAGGAACAAGTGTTAAATGTGATGTGATATGGGGAGGATTCTTATCTTTTCAGCTCCTTCTGGGAGTGGCAAGAGCACAATCGTGAATTACCTGATGAAGGAGCATCCTGAGTTCAGGCTTGCTTTCAGTGTAAGTGCCACCAGCAGGCCACCTCGAGGCAAAGAACAGGATGGTGTGGATTACTATTTCCTCACGCCCGATGAGTTCCGTCGCCATATTGAGCAGGACGATTTCCTCGAGTATGAGGAGGTTTATGAAGGTCGCTTCTATGGCACCCTCAAGTCGCAAGTGGAGGAGAAACTGGCTGCGGGCATGAACGTGGTGTTCGATGTTGATGTGAAAGGCGGCATTAACATCAAGAAATACTATGGCGACGACGCCATGAGTGTTTTCATCCAGCCACCTTCTGTTGCTGTTCTAAGGGAGCGCCTGATAGCCAGAAATACCGATGAAATGGCGCAAATTGAACAAAGATTGGCTAAGGCTGAGTACGAGATGACGTTCGCTCCACAGTTCGACCGTATCCTGATCAACGACGACCTCAAAGTAGCAAAACAGGAAGCTGTTGACCTGATTAAAAACTTCCTGCAACCTAGTTGTTCAACTAAGCGTGTTTAGTTCGCCAACGTGGCACGCCATCTTTGCCAACATGGCACGTTAAGTTTGCCAACATGGCACGCCATCTTTGCCAACGCGGCACGCCGCATTTTCACAATAACCTAGATGATTGATTCAGAGCGACTTACAACAGGCATATATGGAGGCAGTTTCAACCCCATTCACGAAGGGCATCTTTCCCTGGCTAAGGCTTTAGCGGAGAGCGGTCTGGTGGATGAAATGTGGCTGCTCGTCTCGCCCCAGAACCCGTTCAAGGTCAATGCCGACTTGCTCGACGACGAGGAAAGATTGAGGTTGGCTCGGCTGGCTGTTGCCGATGTGCAGGGCGTTGAGGTATGCGACCGTGAGTTCTCCCTGCCGCGTCCTTCTTATATGTATAATACGCTGAAAGCCTTGAGCAAGGAGCACCCAGATCGTGAGTTCGTGCTGGTCATAGGTGCAGACAACTGGGAGCGCTTCCCTGACTGGTATCGCAGCAAGGCAATTCTCTCCAAATATCGCGTCATCATCTATCCTCGACCAGGCTATACGCTCGAGAAAGTGCCTCGCAAAGTGACCATAGCCAATACGCCTCTGCTCGACATCAGCAGCACCGAGATTCGTAGCCGCATTTCGAATGACCCTGATTACGATGGAAAAGGACTTCCAGCGGTTGTTTGGGAAGAAATAAAGGCAAAAGGTTTGTATAATTCACAAAAAGCAGTATCTTTGCAGCCTGAAAACAAAAGTAACAGACAATGAAATCAAACAAAACGCTTATATTGATACTCTGCAGTCTCTTCTCTTCTGTTGCCCTTTTGGCTCAGGAGGAGTTGGTTAAGTTCGGAAACTTCGACTCGTGGATTACTCGCTCCATCAAGGAGAGTCTGCTTGTAGGAGGAAAGACGCAGACCCTCTATGAGGTCGGTCCGAAAGGCACTTTCGACGGTGCTCGTCCCTACACCAATCAGGGTGGTTCGCCTTGGGGTTGCAGCAACATCTATGCTAAGGTGGCAGGAGTTGTCAAGACCAATGTCAGCGTCTATCCTGATACGCATAAAGGAGGACAATGTGCCAAACTCTATACTCACCTTGTCAACTGCAAAGCCATCGGTGTGGTCAACATCAGTGCCCTCGCTTCTGGAAGCCTTTTCCTGGGCAGTATCATTGAGCCTATCACTGGCACGAGCAATCCGATGAGCAAGATGAGTATGGGCGTTCCCTTCACCAAGAAGCCAAAGGCAGTGAAGTTCGATTACAAATTCAACACGCCAGGTGGCGAACGCATCCGTGAGACGGGCTTCAGCAAGCGCCAGAAGGTCGCTGGAAAGGACATGGGACAAGTCACGTGTCTGTTGCAGAAGCGATGGGAAGATGCCGAAGGCAGGATTCATGCCCTGCGAATTGGTACGATGCGTCAGCGTTTCAGTCAGAACTGCGACTGGAAGGAGGGACAGTCTTTCACCATTCATTATGGCGACATTACCCACGAGAGTTTCTATCAGGAAGGCATGGGCTTGATGTCTGGCGGCAATGATGGCTTCTATGCTCTCAACAGCAAAGGAAAGAACGTGCCCATTCAGGAAGATGGTTGGGCAGGACCGGATGAGACGCCGACCCACATCATCCTGAAGTTCGACAGCAGTCATGGTGGCGCTTACGTCGGCACTATTGGCAACACCCTTTGGGTAGATAACGTGAAGTTGGTTTATTGAGAAAGCCATGCGCCCCTATTATCTCGTACAAGAGAACTTGCTTCGTCGCAATCTGCAGCTTATCAAGAGAGTTGCCGATGAAGCCGATGTGGAGATAATCCTTGCTTTCAAGGCCTTCGCTTTGTGGCGCACCTTTCCAATTTTCCGCGATTTCATCGGTCATACTACGGCAAGTAGTCTCTGCGAGGCCAGGCTTTCGTTGGAAGAATTTGGCTCCCTTGCTCACACTTATAGTCCGGCTTATGAGGAAGAGGAGTTCGACGAGATACTGCATTGCAGCGGTCACGTCACCTTCAATTCCCTTTCGCAATATGAGCGTTTTGCTTCAAAAATTGCCCATTTCACCGAGCATTCTGTGTCTTGTGGGCTTCGTGTCAACCCAGAATACAGTGAGATAGAGACTGAGCTTTACAACCCCTGTGCACCAGGCAGCAGGTTTGGTGTGCTTGCCGAGCAGTTGCCGGAACAACTTCCTGCTGGCATCGAAGGTTTCCATTGCCATTGTCATTGCGAGAGTCCGGCTTCTGCGTTGGAGCACACACTGGAGCATCTCGAGGCGAAGTTCAGCCGTTGGTTCCCTGATGACGCGCAAGGACTATGATGTGGAACACCTTATATATATATTAAAGGGTTTGCACCAACGCTATCCTCATTTGCACATCATTCTTGAACCGGGCAGTGCCTTTGCTTGGCAGACGGGACCCTTGGTGGCTCAGGTGGTCGATATCGTGGAGAACCATGGCATTCAGACTGCCATCCTTAATGTTTCCTTCACTTGTCACATGCCCGATTGCCTGGAGATGCCTTATCAGCCAGAAGTACGAGGAGCCGAGAGTCTGCCTTTCGAGGCTGCCTTACAGCCTGATGCTAAGGCACAGAACATCTATCGGCTGGGCGGCAACAGTTGCCTGAGCGGCGATTACATGGGCAGTTGGAGGTTTCCCCGACCACTCGAGGTGGGACAGGAGATTGTATTCGAGGACATGATACACTACACGACGGTCAAGACCACAATGTTCAACGGCATCATGCATCCCTCTATTGTCCTGGAGCATGAGGACGGTACACGCGAGACGCTCCGCACCTATACCTACGAGGACTATAGGGACCGTATGGATTAGGAGCCTTCCTGCTTTCCCTTTGGGAAAGAGTTTATGGACGAATGCCTTTTAGGATAATTCCCCTTTTGTTTAGGGAAAACCCTTACAATCCTTGTTGTTTTATGTCTTACCTTTGCACTGTGATTCAAAAACAAGAGTACAAACAATAAAACAATACTACTATGAAAAAGTTAGTTCTTTCCCTGATGATGATGGCAGCCTGGATGGGTGTCAGCGCAATGAGTTTCGAGCGTGCTCAGGAAGAGGCTCTCTACCTGACGGACAAGATGGCCTATGAGCTCAACCTCAACGACCAGCAGTATAACGATGCATACGAGATCAACCTCGATTACTTCTTGAGGATTGATTCTCCGTCCGACCTTTACGGCAGCTACTATAGCTATCGTATGAGTGACCTCCGTTGCATACTTTACGACTGGCAGTACAATCTCTTTGTAGCAGCCGACTACTTCCTGCGTCCTATCATTTGGCGTGCAGGCGGTTGGTACTTCCCTATCTATAGTTATTACAATCGTGGCTACTTCTACTACAGCCGCCCGACGGTATGGGTTTCCTACTATGGTGGACACAGCCGTGCACACCACTATGGAGGCTACTACGTAAATCGTCGTCCGGTTTGGAACGGTGGATTCAGGGGTCACGACATGGGCCGTGTGGTTGCACATCATGATGGTCGTCGTGGCGGAGGCATCTCACATTATCGTGGCGGTCGTGATGGTAGTCGCAGAATCAATGGCAACGGTTATCATATCGACATAGACGGACATCGTGGCAGCGGTTCTGGTCGTGGCAATCGAGGTAGCGACTCGAACTATGGCGGCAGAGGTCATGACGGAAGCAACTATGGTAATGGCGGTCATCGCGGCAATGACAATCACAGCAGCAGCAACTATGGAGACATGGGTCACGGTACTGGCCACAGCGGCGGTCACAGCGATGGCGGTATGAATCCTGGTGGCAGCGGCAGTCACGAAGGCATTAGTTCTGGCGGTAGCCGTAGTGGATCTGGTCATTCTTCCTTCGGAGGTTCGAATTCTGGACGCAGCAGCAGCCTGAGTCGTGGCAATTCCTTCGACGGCAGTAGCACTCGCTCGGATGCTTCCCGCATGAGCACTAGTCGCATGGGTGGCGGTTTGAGCAGTCGTGGTAGCTACTCTGCTTCTCCCTCCCGCAGCAGTTCTTCCAACTATGGAAGCAGCCGCAGCAGTTCCTCCAGCGTGAGTCATAGCTCAGGCATGAGCAGAGGTGGCTCAAGCTTCGGCAGCGGTTCTCGCAGCGGTGGTTTCAGTGGTGGTTCTCGCAGCGGCGGTTTCAGTGGCGGTGGCTCTCGTGGAGGAGGCTTCAGCGGAGGCAGTCACGGTGGTGGCATGAGCCGTGGTGGCCGCAGATAAGACGAGGTCCATACATAAAAACAGGAGTCCTCACATCAGTGGGGACTCCTTTTTGTATCTAAGCGGAATCTTTAGGGTTGTTTCTTCCCCTATAGGGCGTTGTGTCCCTGCTTACTTGCAGCCTGGGCACCAGGGCTTGAGCTGCTTGAAGAAGTCGTTGCCCTTGTCGTCCACGAGGATGAAGGCGGGGAAGTCTTCGACCGTTATCTTCCAGATGGCCTCCATGCCGAGTTCGGGATACTCTACGCACTCGATGCTCTTGATGCTGCTCTGCGAGAGGACAGCAGCTACGCCGCCAATCGTGCCGAGGTAGAAGCCGCCGTGCTTCTTGCAGGCATCGGTTACCTGCTGCGTGCGGTTGCCTTTGGCAATCATTACCAGCGAAGCGCCATTTGCCTGGAACTCATCGACGTAGGGGTCCATGCGGTTGGCCGTGGTGGGACCCATCGAACCACAAGGATAGCCTTCCGGCGTCTTGGCAGGACCGGCGTAGAGGATGGGATAGTCCTTGAAGTATTGCGGCATGCCTTCGCCTGCATCAAGACGAGCCTTCAGTTTGGCGTGTGCGATGTCGCGGGCAACAATGATGGTGCCTTTGAGGTTGACGCGTGTCGAGACGGGGTACTTGCTCAGTTCTGCACGAACGGCATCAATGCCCTTGTCAAGGTCGATGTCGATTCCCTTGCCTCCTTCACCTGGCAGACGCAGTTCTTCTGGGATGAGTTCGCCTGGGCAGTCGTCCATCTTCTCGAGCCAGATGCCGTCACGGTTAATCTTCGCCTTGATATTGCGGTCGGCAGAGCAGCTCACGCCCATGCCGATGGGGCAGCTGGCACCATGGCGCGGCAGGCGGATGACGCGGATGTCGTGAGCCAAGTACTTGCCGCCGAATTGTGCACCAAGACCAATCTTGTGCGCTTCCTCAAGGAGCTTCTTTTCGAGGTCGATGTCGCGGAAAGCACGTCCCGTCTCGTCGCCCGTGGTGGGCAGCGAGTCGTAGTACTTGATGCTGGCCAGCTTGACGGTCAGCAGGTTCTTCTCGGCCGATGTGCCGCCGATGACGAAGGCGATGTGGTAGGGCGGGCAGGCAGCCGTGCCGAGGTGCTTCATCTCCTCTACGAGGAAGGGGAGCAATGTGCTTTCGTTCTGTATCGTTGCCTTCGTCATGGGGTAGAAGTACGTCTTGTTGGCAGAACCGCCACCCTTAGCTACCATAACGAAACGGTACTCGGCACCTTCGCAAGCCTCGATGTCAATCTGTGCGGGCAGGTTGCACTTCGTGTTCACCTCGTCGTACATATTGAGGGGAGCATTCTGCGAATAGCGCAGATTGTCCTGCGTAAAGGTGTTGAAGACGCCACGAGAGAGCGCTTCTTCGTCCTCGAAACCTGTCCAGACCTGCTGGCCTTTCTCGCCGTGAATGATAGCCGTGCCTGTGTCTTGGCAGAAAGGCAGTATGCCTTTGCATGCCGTCTCTGCATTGCGCAGGAACTGGAGGGCAACGTACTTGTCGTTCTCGCTTGCATCGGGGTCTTTCAGGATTTGTGCAACTTGCAGGTTATGCTCGCGGCGCAACATGAACTCCACATCGTGGAAAGCTTGCTGAGCCAACAGCGTCAGTGCTTCGGGGGAGACCTTTACAATCTCCTTGCCTTCGAACTCGCTGACGGTCACGCCTTCCTTCGTCAGGAGGCGATACTCCGTCTTGTCCTCGCCCATCTGGAACATTGGGGCATACTTGAATTCAGCCATAAGTGGACCCTCTCCCTAACCCTCAGAACCCTCTCCAAACCTCTCCCTTTAGGGCGAGGCTTTTTATTCTCCCCCTAAAGGGGGCTGAGGGGTCTGTAGGGAACTGCTTAGCAGGGCCTTGGGCAGTTTATGTTAGTATCAAATTATTCTTCGTAATGTTGGAAAAGGAAGTCGTTGTAGGGATACTTTTGGACATGCAACTCCCTTACCTTATTGTAAAGTACCTGCTTGAGGGTATCGACGTTGGTCTTCTCCTGGGCCGAGATGAAGAGGCACTGTCCTCCAAGCTTCGACATCCAAGAGTGAATCAGTTCGTCGAGCGAGACGTTGCGGGCCGTCGCAGGCGTCAGGTCATCGGCATCCTTTTCTTCCCACGTGTAAGCGTCTATCTTGTTGAAGACAATCATCTGCGGCTTCTCGCTGCAGCCCAGGTCGGCCAGCGTCTTATCGACAACCTTTATCTGGTCCTCGAAGTCGGGATGACTGATGTCCACGATATGGAGCAGCAGGTCGGCCTCTCGAACCTCATCGAGCGTGCTCTTGAAGGAATCGACGAGGTCGGTCGGCAACTTGCGGATAAAGCCGACCGTATCGCTGAGCAGGAAGGGCAGGTTATCGACGATGACCTTGCGAACGGTCGTGTCGAGTGTAGCAAAGAGTTTGTTCTCGGCAAACACCTCGCTCTTGGAAAGCAGGTTCATGAGGGTGCTCTTGCCAACGTTAGTATAGCCCACGAGTGCCACGCGAATCATGCGTCCGCGATTGCCTCGCTGCGTCGTCTTCTGCTTGTCGATTTCCGCAAGACGTTGCTTGAGCAGACTCATGCGGTTGAGGATGATACGACGGTCCATCTCGAGCTGCGTCTCACCAGGACCTCTCAGTCCTACTGAGCCTTTGCCGCCACCACTGCCAGAGCCGCCGCCCTGTCGCTCGAGGTGCGTCCAAAGCCTTTGCAGTCGAGGCAGCATGTATCTGTATTGTGCCAGTTCGACTTGTGTCTTGGCATTCGCCGTCTGGGCTCGCATGGCGAAGATGTCGAGGATGAGCGTCGTGCGGTCCAGTATCTTGACCTTCAACTCGTTCTCTATGTTGCGGAGTTGCTTGGCAGAGAGTTCATCGTCGAAGATGACCATCGAAATCTCTCTTTCGGCATCCTCTTCGGCCTGTATATAAGCACGTATTTCCTGCAGTTTGCCTATGCCGAGGTAGGTGACGCTGTTAGGACCGCCTAGACGTTGAGTGAAGCGACGCACCGTCTTTGCTCCTGCTGTCTCGGCCAGGAACTCCAGTTCGTCGAGGTATTCCGTCGTCTTACGCTCGTCCTGATTGGGTGTGATGAGGCCTACCAGCACCGCCGTCTCAGGAGAGTCATCGACGACATTGTGGTACTTGACGCTTGTCATGCCGTCCTCAAACGGCAGTGACGAGCGCGATGAATTATAGTGTTTGCTTCTCGATGTCCTCATTTAACTAATACGACAAGGTACTTGCTGACACTCCAGAACTTCTGGGGGTCGGTGATGTGGAGTTCGTACTGACCTTGATTGTCTTTTGTCAACTGGTATGTACC
Source organism: uncultured Bacteroidales bacterium (assembly GCA_902770725.1). GTDB lineage: Bacteria > Bacteroidota > Bacteroidia > Bacteroidales > Bacteroidaceae > Physcousia. The sequence goes on from CACXUA010000020.1 coordinate 26,644, forward strand.
GGCTGGATGAGAGGACAGCAGCTGGGCACTTTTGCTGTAGAACTTGATGTCCTTGTCGTAGCGAATGTCAATCTTCGTAAAGTAGTTCTTGTTAAAGTCGCCGCTCTTGAGGACATCGCCGTTCGTCAGAATCTTCTGTTCCTTCAGCTCGTTCTTGGTGCCGAAGACGAACCAGGCGCTATTGAGTTCCTTGTCCTGCTGCTGCACCTTCTCGGCCTTCTGCTTGTTCTCTTCTGTCAGCGAAGCCACGTCGTTGCTGAGTCCGGCAATAGCCTCGCCCTGCGACTCGATGAGCGCATCCTTCTCTGCAAGGCTTGCCTCGAGTTCCTGAATGCGTGCAGACTGTGCGTCAATCTGAGCCTGAAGGCTTTCGATGGTCTTTTGCATCTTGGTGTTCTTGATGCTACTGTTCTTGAGCTTCTCCTGCAGTTGTGCAATCAAGTCGCGGTTCTGCTGCATGGCTTGCTTGATGAAGTCCATGTTGTCGCGAATGACATCTTTGCTGCTGGCACTCTCGGGATTACCTTCTGCAATCGTCACACGACCCTCTGCCTCATTGATACGGCGGATGCCTTCCTGCACTTCGTTGAAGACGCCCAAGATGTCATCCAGTTCCATATCCTTTTCATTGATGATGCGCTGCAGGGAATCGCGTTCCTGCTGCATTGCATCCTGTTGTTGTCCACCTGTCATGTTGCAAGCACTCAAACCAAGAGCGCAGGCAACGAATAAAAGAATCTTTTTCATATCCTTAGTTTATAGGTTTAGATGTTTATCGGTTTATGAGTCTTTTCCTGCCACAACCATCACGAACTCGCCACGAGGCTCTGTTTCGGTGAAGTGCGCGAGGACTTCCTGAAGCGAGCCGCGTACGCTCTCTTCGTGTATCTTGCTTATCTCGCGGCAGACGCTGACTTGTCTGTCTGGTCCGAAAACCTCGATGAACTGCGTCAGAGCCTTCACGATGCGATGCGGCGACTCGTAGAAGATCATGGTGCGTGTCTCTTCTGCAAGGGCTTGAAGCCGCGTCTGGCGTCCTTTCTTCTGAGGCAGGAAGCCCTCGAAGCAGAAGCGGTCGCAAGGCAAGCCACTGCTGACGAGTGCCGGCACGAAGGCTGTTGCTCCTGGCAGGGTGATGACTTCTATGCCTGCTCGTATGGCTTCGCGAGCGACGAGGAAGCCTGGGTCGCTGATGCCTGGCGTGCCAGCATCGCTGACGACAGCAATCGTCTGCCCTGCCAGCAAGCGCTCCACGATGCTCTCCACGGTCTTATGCTCGTTGAACTTATGGTACGAGAGCATTGCATTCTTGATGTCGAAGTGCTTCAGCAGGTTGCCGCTTGTCCTGGTGTCTTCGGCAAGGATGAGGTCAGCCTCGCGCAGCACCTTGAGTGCCCGCATCGTGATGTCCTCGAGATTGCCGACAGGAGTCGGTACCAAGTAAAGCGTTCCCATACCTTATTATATATATTATCGCAGGTGCAAAGGTACGAAAAAAGTTCATAGTTCATAGTTCATAGTTCATAGTTTTTGGCTTTTTTAGTATTTTTCTTAACTCTTAACTCTTAATTTTTAATTTCTTTGTATATTTGTCCCTGAAAAAGACATAATAAAGATGAAAGACGTTGGTTCAAGCAATGGCGAGATGATGCGCAGAGGCAGAGTGGAGGTCGTGTGTGGCTCGATGTTCTCGGGTAAGACGGAGGAACTCATTCGCCGCCTTCGCAGGGCGCAGTTCGCTAAGCAAAAGGTAGAGATATTCAAGCCGGCCATTGATGTCCGCTACAGTGAGGAAGAGGTCGTCAGCCATGAGGGCAACAGCATTCCCTCCACGCCTGTCGATTCCTCTGCAAGCATCCTGCTCATGGCTCAGGAGAGCGATGTTGTGGGCATTGACGAGGCACAGTTCTTCGACGAGCATATCGTCGAGGTCTGCAATGAACTTGCAAGCAGAGGCATCCGTGTGATAGTGGCCGGACTCGACCTCGACTTCAAGGGCGTGCCGTTCGGTCCGATGCCAGCTCTTTGTGCCATTGCCGACGAGGTGACGAAGGTGCATGCCATCTGTGTCCGTTGCGGAGCGTTGGCCTACGTTAGTCATCGCATTGTGGCAGGCGAGAAGCAAGTCCTTCTTGGTGAGAAACAAGAATACGAACCGCTTTGCAGGGAGTGCTACGCCCAAGCCATGAAAGAAAAGAAAGAGGAGGAATAGGAATGTTAGAGAAAGAGATTACCTTCGACCGCGTTGTCAGATGGCTTATTGCGGCGCTTATAGTAGTAGGACTTGTATTGCTCATCAATCGCCTTTCCAAGGTTCTGCTGCCATTCTTCATTGCATGGATTATGGCGTACATGATTTACCCGTTTGTATGCTTCCTGCAGAACAAGTGCCGATTGAAATACAGAGTGCTGAGCATCGTGGTGGCCCTGCTCGTCGTATTTGCCGTCATTACCCTTGCTGCCTTCCTCGTCGTGCCGCCTATCATCGAGGAGAGTCTCCGAATGGCTAAGCTGATAACCGTTTATTTCCACGACACCTTTGCATCGTCCGAATTCATGGCAAACATCCAAGGCATGCTGCAGAGCTATGCCAGCGACGACTCCCTGATGAAACTCCTGCAGCACAGTAGCGTGATGGATGTGGCAGAGAATCTTGTTATGAAGGCTTGGGAGTTCCTCTCCGGCACCATCAACTTTGCCATTGGATTGTTGGGAAGTTTGGTTGTTCTGCTCTATCTCTTCTTCATCCTGATGGATTATGAGAAGATATCCGACGGCTGGATTCGTTTCATTCCTGCCGGCCAGCGGAAATTTGCAAGCATGGTGGCTGGCGACGTAAAGAGCGGCATGAACGCTTACTTCCGTGGACAGTCGCTCATCGCACTCATCGTGGGCATTCTCTTCAGCATAGGCTTCCTCATCATCGACTTCCCGATGGCAATAGGCCTGGGACTCTTCATCGGTCTCTTGAACCTGATTCCCTATCTGCAGCTTGTCGGTTTCATTCCCACCATCATACTGGCCCTCGTGAAGGCAGCCGATACGGGACAGAGTTTCTGGGTCATCATCCTTTGTGCCCTCGCCGTCTTTGCCGTCGTGCAGACCATTCAGGATGTCATCCTGACGCCTCGCATCATGGGACATGTCATGGGTTTGAACCCAGCCATCATCTTGCTGAGCCTCTCCATTTGGGGTAGCTTGCTGGGTATCATCGGACTCATCATCGCCCTGCCGCTCACGACATTACTTATTTCATATTATCGTCGATTTATCCTCAAAGAAACAGACAAAGACATACAAAAACAGCCAGATAAAGAACAAAAAGCAGAGGAAGAAGAAAAAAAATAAACTTTAAACTTTAAACTTTAAACTTTATTTTGTACCTTTGCAGCCGCAAATGAATAATTTGCATTTAGGTTGACTCGCTAGCTCAGTTGGTAGAGCATCACACTTTTAATGTGGGGGTCTTGGGTTCGAGCCCCAAGCGGGTTACCAAAAAAGGGAGAAGCATTTGATGCCTCTCCCTTTTTGCTTTCCCGCTTGCGGCTCTCCAAGGGTTTAGATGAAATGAATTGTCTAATGCTAATTTCGTCGAACTCGCGGTAATGAGTGAAACTTGTGGCTTTTATTTCTGACGTTTGCAATTTGAAGTGCCATTTTGACACTTTGACAAAATGTAAGCATTTCGGCAGTTTTGCTTACAGGCGATTTTTCCCCGAACGCGTCAGAATCGCTTTTTTTGCCTCCGACCTTGTTTTTTAACTCCCGAGCAAAAATATGGGCTTAAATCGCGGACGATTTCGCATCTGCCTCTGCCACAGCATGTTAGCGACGGCTCCACGCTTTCAGCTTTTTACTTCCATTCGTCATTTTGCTATCTGTGGATGGCAAAATAGGCCTTTTTGACCCGAAATTGCACACTTTTTGCCGTGAAGTTTCCACCAATTTCACATGAGAAATTTTCAAACGCGACACGTTATCTTTTCAAACGCGACACGTTAACTTGTGAAAGACCCCACGTCGAGTTGGCCAACTCGACGTGAAAAACGCTCCTTTTCGACACTTTTCAGAGTGTGCAATTTCTGACACTTTGACAGCGTTTTATGTATTTTTTGCTTACATTATATCAAATAAGGTATAGCATTTGTCGTCTGGCATCCCAGAATATCCTATAACGAAATACGGATTAATATTATTTTCGTCGAACTGACGTTATTTATATAAATTGGAATTTACCTAATCTCTCACTTGTGAAAACAGCCACTTTATTCTTTTTGTCGAAAAGGCATTGTCACACGCATTGCGATGTTTCTGCCCAA
>CACXUA010000021.1 GCA_902770725.1 uncultured Bacteroidales bacterium
ACACGAAAGAGGATGGACCATCTGCCAAATGACCCCGCCATATTGGTCTCCTCCGTCAACATGCTCTTGCGCGACGACGAATACGACACGCTGGAGGCACTTTGCTATGCCTTCGACCGAGAGCCCGAAGAAGTAAAAGAATACCTGCTCGGCGAGGGATTCGTCTGGAGCGAGCAGCAGAAACAGTTCCGCCCTGTCGGCTTCGACGCATGATAACACGCGACAGCATCGAGACCGCCTACAGCTTCCTCCACCAGAAGCAAAATGTCTATGTCCATTCCCAACTCGAATGGCAGAGAGACGACATAGAGTATGCCGTCGCATCCTACGCTGACGACATGAACCCAGATCTTTACAACCTCATCGCTGCAGGCCGACAAGACTTCCTTCGCGAACACAGTCGCTTTGCTCAGGACATCGCTCTGGCCGTAGAAAGAATGGAGAGGATGCTCGACACAACCACAGAACGCTTCACTGCAGACATCGATACGCAATCATACATCAAGCGTTTCCACAACGCAGATTACTTCATCACCTTCTGCCAGCAATGCGGGAACTATGGTCGCCGCTATGGATGCCCGCCCTTCGACTACAACCCGCTAACCATCATCGAAAGCTACGAACGCATCCGCATCATCGGTGTAAAGATTACGCCCCACGACATCGGACTACCCCTCTCCCTTGCCGGCGAACTGATGGAACCGGTGATAGCCAGCCTCAACAAGGAACTGCTGGAAATGGAGAAACATCTCGATGGCTTTTGCTGCGGCTTCGTCGGATCGTGTCCCTACTGCAAAGGAGAGTCATGTGCAAGGATTGAAGGCAAGCCATGCAAGCATCCCGACAAAGTGCGCCCCTCACTCGAGGCTTTCGGCTTCGACATGAGCCTGACGGCTAAAGAACTGCTAGGCCTCGACATAAAGTGGAGTAAGGGTAACACCCTTCCCGAATACATCACCCTCCTTTGCGGCATCTTCTACCAAAAGAAGCCCTCTCCCTAGGCAAGGAAGCCTGTGCTATCATGGACTTCGACCTGGCAAAGTAATTATAAAAGGAGAGAGAGGGATTCGTTCCGGCTTTGCCGCCTAAGCGAAGCGAAGAACCCCCGCGGGGGTGAGAAGCCTCGACAAAGCAAAAAGGCAACCTCATCGGTTGCCTTTCCTTGCGGAGAGAGAGGGATTCGAACCCCCGGTGCCTCTCAGCACGCCGGTTTTCAAGACCGGTGTAATCGACCACTCTACCATCTCTCCGAACTCTCCTAAAAGAGGCTTTTGGTCTTAAAGCGCTGCAAAGGTCGGAAGTTTTTTTGAACTGTGCAAACTTTTCCCGCTTTTTCTTTGTTAAGAACTAGAAAAGCATCCTAATAAGATAGAATAAGACGGGAATCAGCAGGCTTGGCAAGAGGTTAATCGTCTTGCAGTCCTTAATGCCCAAGATGCTCAGGCCGGAGCTCAGGATAAGCACACCGCCCACAATGCTCAACTCAACTCTCATCGGTTCCGGCATACCGTCGCCACAGAAATAGCCTATGGCGTAGAACATCCCTTGCCAACAGAACAGAACTGGTGCTGCAAGGAGCATTATCCAACCATACGAGGCAGCAAGTACGGCAGAGCTGACGAAGTCGAGCGTCGCATTAGTATAAAGAAATGTGTTTGCCGATTCGTTCCACGCCCACCCTGCTGAAGGAGAAAGAGCCGAAAGCACAGGCCCCACAATAGAGAACGTGCCGATGCAATAGAGCAAGCAACCCGTAACGAGTCCCTGGACGCCATTATTCCCCTCACCCTTCTTAGCATTAAGGCGTGCATTGAGTCGATCAACACGCCCTGCAAGGTTGAGCTTTGTACCAATCAGGCCACCAAGAGCAAGGCTTAGGATAAAGAGGACAGGAAACTCGCTCTTTGCCATATTAGGCAGCGAAGCATTTGCTCCCAGCACAAGGCAGCACAGCCCAAGTCCATCGAAAAGGACTTTCTTGTACTTCTCTCCAATGCCTGTGCGGACCAAAGCTCCGAAGGCACTGCCTGCAAGGATGGTAATGGTGTTGATGATTGTGCCCAACATAAGTTTATCCCTTATTGAGCCAGGCAAGGAGCTCGCCTTCGCTGGTCATTACGTAACGGAAGGCCTGAGCACGACTCTGGTTGTATTGCTGCTCAATGTACCGAAGGCTTTCGTCGGTCTGCCCCTCTTGCAAATGATGAAGGGAACTGTCGCTGATGACGACAACGTCTGTCGTATCGTCAATATAAGCATTCGCATAAATTCCTCGGTTGCCGAGCATCTGATATAGCTCTGGCCGAGTGTCAGGGGCAAGATAGAGTTCCTTTGTATAGAGAGGGTTCATGCCCACTTCGTAACTCAGTCGAGAATCAAGGTAATGCTGAAACGTCAGGTGAAGATCCTTGCTGATTTGCTCAGGCACGGCATACGAACTGTAACTTCCTCCAAGGATTCTCTCGAGGTCATTCTCGCTCAAGACTTTCGGGTTATAGCCATTGTAAACCAGTTGCCTCAGTTGCTCTAAGGAACTTGCAGGAGCATCTTTGCCCAGCACAACATAGTGTACATTGCGGCTCACGCCTTGCTTTATCTCGGCACCAAGGGCTTGAAGTTTCTGCTGCAATGTCTTGGCTGCAACACGAAAGGAGCCAAGCAAACAGAAGGCACGACCTGCGAGGGGTGTCTCCTGCTGGAAGTCGGCATCACTGAAGAGTTCGTACTGCATAACAGCTTATTCTTCTCCTTCCTTCTTATCAGGAAGCTGACGAACAACAATCTCATTGGAGACTTCACCGCTGGTAAGTCTCAGTTTAGCTTCACGTCCTTTCTCTTTATCGGTATTCGGAACAAGAGTGAGAATTACCTTGTATTTACCAGGAAGGGCTGTTGACCTGTCGATGTCTATCCATTCTGGTTTAGTATCGCCGATGAACTCGAGGTCCCAGTTATTCTCAACCTTAAAGCATATAGAATCCTCTGTCCAATGAGCGCTGTCAACCAACTCGAAATGTGTAGTCTTCGGGATGATGGCATAATTGTCGAACCATGCATCTGTGATATAGTTAGGATGCGATATATGGAGCATGCCCAACTGAACGAAAGGTGAGGAATAGGAATAGTCGTACGACTTTACCAGCACGGTTCCGCCTCTTGTCTCCCCCGTAGTGTTAGGCTGTACTTTCAGGAGGACCCTATAAAGATAGCGTTTGTTGTAGTCATATTTAACCTCCTGATGGGAGTCGCCGTCGATAGTGATCCAATCGTTCTGCGGTACTACTGTCCAACTGTCGAAAGTATAGAAACGAAGGGAGTCTATAGTCTGGTCGGCATAGAGAATGAAAGGTTGTTCCACAGGGGAGAGTTCATGTCTCTCCGGGTCGTTAGCGCAAGAAACTATGAGGAGAATCAAACTGCATGTAAGCAGTGAAGTCTTTACCTTATACATATATATTATTACGTTATTCTATGGGCAAAGTTATAAAAAGATTAGGGATTAGTGGCAAAAGATTGAATATTATTTTGTATCTTTGCACAGAAAAGCATATATTTGCAGGGATGAAGAACATCTACCATAGGGACATCATTGAGATTCTGCTTGAATGTGGACACGATGGGTTGCGCATCAAGAACATTGCTCGCAGGATCTACAACAGGCACGCAGATTTCTTTGTGCGTGACCTTGACTACAGCGAGATTCGCGATGCTGTAGGGCGTTACCTCTGGGAGCAAAGTTTTCGGCATGAGTCGCCTTTCACTCGCACACGTTACGGCACTTATGCCATCAAACCGGACTTCGCCATTCAACTCGACCTGTTCCTCGATTTCGTGTATCGAAGCGAGACCCATAAGGAACAGTCGAAATCGACAGCCAATCCCCACCACATCCAGTTGGAACTCTTCTAGCCTTACTGCTTAAAGTAGTAGATGAAGGTTGCGAGTCCCTCGAGGGCTTTCTTCCCTGTCTCCTGTATCTCTATGGTAAACTTGATGGTTGTCTTGATGGCACCACGCAGATTCGCGAGTTCCTCCAGTTTGGTGTGCATGCGGATGTGTTGGCCGCTGAGGACTGGCATAGCGAACTTCATGCGGTCCATGCCATAGTTCATCATGCGTTCCAGGTTGTTGACCTCGATGATCTGGTCCCAGAGATGGGGCAACATGCTCAGGGTCAGATAGCCGTGAGCAATAGTCTGGCCGAAGGGACTTTCGCGCTTGGCTTTCTCTGTATCGACATGAATCCACTGATGGTCGAGCGTTGCGTCGGCAAACATATTGATACGTTCCTGACTGAGTTCTACATAATCACTGACGCCCAACTCCTGTCCTTCGTACTGCTGGAAGTCTTCAAAGGAATTAATTACTACCTTTCCCATAATTCTTATCACTATTAATTCGTAATTACGGTGCAAAGTTACGAAATAATTCTTAATTCTTAATCCTTAATTCTCAATTTCTTTGTATCTTTGCAACCATGAACAAAAAAGTCCTCACACTTGCCCTTTTGATGCTGAGCTCTTTGCTCTGCTTTGGCGAGAACTCTGCGGAGCGAACCAAACGCGACTTCCAGCGGTTGGGACTTTCCGTATATGAAGGCAATACGACACGCATCCTGCCGACGGCAGAGATTAAGTTCCGCGACCTCTTCGAGGCTGTCGATGAAGCGAAGGAGTACATCCTGTTGGACTACTTCAAGTTCCAGCAAGACAGCATCTGCGGTCTTCTCATAGAGAAGCTGCGCCACAAAGCTAGCGAGGGCTTACAGGTATATGTCCTCTTCGACAGCTTTGGCAATCACGATAGCGACTTCCCCCTTTCCGACACGCTGCAAGCAAGCATCCAGAAGTCTGGCGTGAACATCGCTGCCTTCGACCCTGTGCGCTTCCCCTGGATTAACCATCTCATGCATCGCGACCACCATAAGATTGCCATCATCGACGGCAAGACGGTCTATACAGGCGGCATGAACGTGGCCGACTACTACCTGCACGGCAAGCCGAAGGTAGGCAAGTGGCGCGACATGCACATCCGCATGGATGGTCCCATCGTGCAGGCCTATGAGGAGCTTTTCTGGAAGATGTGGGAAAAGGAGCGGACCCCTTCCCCGTTCCCCCATAAGGGGGAGTGCCTCCCCTCCCCTATGGGAGGGGTTGGAGGTGGGTCTGTTGCTTTTGCTTCCCGTTGGCCTAAGGAGACGCCGAAAATTATGCGGCAGACCTACTGCATCTGCATTGATAATGCCGACCGTCTGGTACAGATTGTGAACCCCTATGCAATGCTCTTCGGTGAAGTGCGAGCTGCCTTGCGCAGGGCGCTGGAGCGAGGCGTCAGGGTGCAGTTTATGGTTTCCACGAAAAGCGACGGCAAGGTGAACGACGATGTGATTGGCCTCGAGATGCGTAAACTGATGAAGCGCGGTGCTGAGGTCTATTACTTTGGCGACGGCTTCCACCATAGCAAGGTGATGATGATAGACAGCCTCTTCTGTACCGTCGGCACGACGAACCTCGATGCCCGTTCGCTCTGCTTCGACTATGAAGTGAACGCCTTTATCTTCTCCCCAGCCACGACCCACGAATTGCAGCAAATTTTCTACGACGACATTGAGAAGAGCAGCGTGTTGCTCACGCCCGAGGTCTGGAAGGAGCGCTTCCCTCTTCGCCGTCGTATCCGCAGCCGCATCCTCAGCATCTCCAAGCGATTCCTTTAAAAGGTTTTCACTCCTATCCATAAAACAAAAAGAGGAGGCTGAGCGCTAAGGCTCCACCCCCTCTTCGGTTATTGCTGGAAATCCAGAAGATTACTCGTCTTCCCAGATGTCCCAAGAATTATTTTCTCTGGTGAGGGCGCTGCCGCCATCCACCGTGTCATCGCTGATAGGCAAGCTCTCGGCAAGCATCTGAGCAGCCAGAGCCGTTTCCTCCTGCATTGCAGGAACCAAATATATCTTTTTCATTGTCTTCTCGTATTAAAGGTTATGTTCGGGGGGTTGCTGTTTAGTAGAGCACCTTCTTGCCGCCCACAATGTTGACACCCTTCTGTGCCTTCTGCAAGCGCTGACCTGCGAGGTTGTAGATAGCTCCGTCTGTCGCATGTTGACCATTTTCTATTGTCTGAATAGCAGTTGCGCCACCACCAAAGTTGAAGGTAAAGCCCTTGACTTCGCTGCTGCCCTCGTAAACAATGTAAGCCTTTCCAGCAGGAATGCTTGTGCCATCAGTAACCTTATAGAAGCCAACTACGCCGTCCAACTTAGCGAGGGCATATTCCTTACCAGTAGAAGCCAGAGGTGCTGTGGTACCAAGCAGGTCGTTCGTGCCAGTGATGGCAGGAGCAGAAGTCGCAGGAGTGAAGCTGTAGTAGCTCTCATCACCCTTCAGGATAACAGCGGTCTGAGCGGGAATGGTGCTGCCTTGTTCTGTGAGGGTAAGGTATGCGCCATTTTTCTTGCCTGTATAGACAGCCACGTTGCTGGAAAGTGTACCAGCCGTCTCATTGTTATAGAGAGTTGCATAGCCTGCTTCGTTCATAGCAAAGACAACGCCATGCGTGTTGTCGAGTTCGGGATAGGCGTCCTCGCCGATGGTCTGGAAGAAGGCATTGCCCAACTTGTAGGCAATCTCGCCAGTTGCAGCCTGAGTGGCCGTTACGTTCTCATAGCTGTTCTGTTGGTCACCACCCATCGGATAGTCGCACGAGAGCTTGGGCAGCGTGGTGTAGCAGTTGATGAAATGACCGCCTGCAGTCTCACCGGCCATAGCATCCTTCTGAGCATGCGTTGTAACGAACTGGATGTCGCCACGAGCATAGCAATTCTCCATGATGGCATTGTCGTGGTGCTCGCCAGCCATAGCGCCGCAACGCAGGTTGGCTGTGCTCTCGACGTAAGCGTTCACGAGACCGAGGTTATAAATCTTACCACCACGCAGACGAGAGAAGAGGCCGCCCTCGCAATCAGTCTTCACGTAGAGGTTGCTGATGACGTGGTTGTTGCCGTAGAAGGTTCCCATGAAGGGTTTTTTCCAAGAGCCATCGTTGTTCAGGCCGATGGGCTGGAACTGCTCGTTGTACTCCATGTCGATGTCTGCGGTAAGAGAGCCTTTGGCACCCTGTTCGCCTCCGTTCACAATCTGGGCGAAGCGAATGAGCTGGCCAAGGTTGCCGATGGTGTAGGCAGAGAGAACTGCGTCGTAGCCTGGCTCTTCGTATTCGTCGCAAATAGAGCAGATGCCGTTCACGAAGTTGTGCGGGCAGACAGCAGCATCAAGTTGGATGAGACGCACCTTGGCACTCTTATCCATCGTACCGTCGCAAGTGATATGCAGTGCATAGTCACCATCCAACTCCTCAACCTTGGCATAAGTAGCATTCTTGCCGCTAATCTCGAAGTAACGAGATACGCCGCCATCGAAGTTCTCCTCCATCTTGACTGTAGCATTGTCGTCTGCATCATACTCTGTCAACTTCACGTTGTCAACATAAACATCGTGGTTCACGCCGTTGCCTGCATCAACACGAATGCCAACCTTGCCTGGGTTCAGCAAAGCGAGGTCCGTCATGTCGCACTGTGTGAAGGTGTCTTTCAACTGGCCATCAATGTATGTATAGACCACATTGCCCTTGACCTCAATCATCACATGGTGCTGGACGTCATAGAATTCAATAGCATCGACGTCGGGGAAGTCGGGGCCTTTTGCATGTGCCTTCCAATTCTCATTGCCGTAGTCAAGGTGGTAGTAGTTGCAGACGATTGAGCTTGATCCGTCACTATAGCCCGGTGAAATCTGCCACATATAGTTGCTGCCGCCGTTGCTCTCATCAAGGCCGAATACAATGGAAGCGAAGCCGTTCACGAAGGTCATGTCGGCCTCAACGGTGTAGTGCATATCGACAGCATCCTTGAACATATTGTTGGGGTAGTATTTCACCTCCGAGAGGTTGCGTCCCTCCGTCGTGATGGCGCCGTCAGCCCAAGTGGGGTCATTCTTCCAGTCGCCATTCGTAGCCTCGAAGTCCTCGTAGTAGAGCACATCGCCCGTCTCGTTGGCAGTCACTTTGAAGTAGTCGTAGGTGGCGGACTCGTTGATGTTGCCGTCATGGTCCTGACGCGTACCGACTAAGCCGTAGCGGAAGTTGCCGTCGCGAGAGTCAATGAGCGTGAACTCTGTCTGGTCATCACGGCGCAGATACGTGTCGGCATGACCACCATTGTTGCTGATGACAATCTTCGTGACGAACCAGTTGGTAGTGTTCAGAGTCACACCTTTGTCGGCTGTGTTAATCTCGGCAAGCAGGATGCCACCTACCTTCCAGTCGTGGGGACGGAAGAGCGACTTCGTGCCGTCGGTGCCCACGTTGAACTGCCACATGCAGATTTGGCCGTTAAAGCCTTCATAAGCGCGGAAGGCAATACCTGCGCCAAGGGCGTTAATCTTGAACTTACTCTCGATGGTGTAGTTATCAGTAATCCTGTAACTCCACGCCTGAATGCTGTTTTTTAAACTTAATACTATGGTTATATATATATATATATATATATATTATGTAAATTCATCTGGGGTTGTTCGGGTAACCCTGTGGCCTTGTTTCAATAACGGCGTGCCGCGTTGGTAAACATGGCGTGCCGAATTGGTCATCTCGACGTGCCGCGTTGGCAAACATGGCGTGCCGCGTTTTTGGGGGACGTCAGTTCATCACCATCTTCCTTCCTCCGGCGATGACAATACCCCCGGGATGTTTACCATTTGACCTTCTACCATTTACTTTTTGGCCGCTGAGGTTATAGACGGTCTCCTCATTTTTCACTTTTAACTTTTCACTTTTCACTTCACTGATGCCATCTGGCGTCTCTTGAAGCCAAGCGAGGATGTCGCGCGACATCTGTCCTGCCACCTTCAGCCTGCCCGACACAATGCTGCCTTCAGAGAAGGGATTGGAGGCAGAGAAGTCTTCCGAGAAGACCACGCTGCCTGACTTCAGCCTGATGCTTATGTCATCGAACCAAGCGATTTCTGTCTTTCCGTAAGCATCGTCGTGGGCTTGACGGAACCCTATCCTGCCAAAAGCAAAACTGCCACTACGTTCATCGACAAGGACATCATCGATATACGTCTTGGCATAAGCCTCATCCTCTATCTCGATTCTAATCTTGAAAGGATGGCCGGCTTGGATATTGACGCCGCTCGGCAGGTCCACTTCACCCAAAAGGGAGACACTGCCGCCAAGCCAGCGATGAGGACGAAGGCGGGGATGTTGCGGGTCGGAGGCATTGAACTGCCACATATAGTAGCTTCCGCCATCGGTAATGGAGAAGCAAAGGCCAGCCGACAGTTGCTCTACTTCCGCCTGCATCTCTATTGTATATGAGAGTTTCTCGTCTGCCGGATCAACAGGCGAGCCATTCTGGAGCAACAGGGCATCATCGACAAGGAACATTGATTGGCTGGGACGCAACGTAAGGGAGAAAGCCCCCTCCCCGCTCCCCCTTTGGGGGAGTGCCGTTACCTGCCCTGTATGAGGGTCGAGCAACGAGAGTTTAGTGGCAGATGTCTTAAGCCGTATTGTATTTGTGGCAGAAGTGGCATCGATGTTGCCAAAGTACCAGACATCATGCCCGTCTATTACCTTATGTATATAATTAAAGGGATGCGTGCCTTCCGACATGCGGACATCGCGCTCGGGCAGGCATTCCTCCATCACTTCTGCCAGAGAACTTGCTGATGGTGAAGAGATGAAGTATGCCTTGTTCTCTTCCGAAGCAAGCATGCGGCTGGTGATGCTCTGTATTTCCTCGTCGCCTGCCTCGCCATCGGCTGCCAATTGAGGGTATTGGGTTGTGAAGATGACCTTGACACCTTGCTGCCAAGCCTCTTCAATCTTGCGCATGTTGCTCAGCGAGATAACCTTGACGCCAGGAAGAATAACAACAGAGAAGTGCTCGTGGTTGATGGCATTGTTCATGTTCAGCAAACCGTCGGACACATTACAGCGGTCGTCGAGGACCTCGGGATGAAGATAAGTGAAGTCGATGCCGAGGTCGTCGGTCAGATAGTGCGACACTTGCGGATAGTCTGTCCCCGGCACGTCAACGCCGCCTTCATAGTAGCCCTTAGGACCGTCGAACACGTGTCCCGCATATTGTGTCTGTATGGGATAGAGCACCGCAACATCTGCCACATGCCTTCCCTCGCGAGCCAATATGTAGTTCAAACGCGAAAGGAAAGTATTGAAACGAGGCAGGTCTGCGTTGTACAATGGGTTGCGCCACGAGAGTTCGGGCAGGAAAGTAACGTCGCCATCGTTGTACCAGACGGCATGAGGAATAAGATGGTTGATGCCCTTCGTGTATTGCTCGATGGCTATCTGGTAGAGCGTCTCCACCGAGATGTTGCCCATAGCGCCATACGTCTCGGACATGACGTAGGTCTTATCCCAGTTGTTGGCCGACGAGGACACGACTTTGTAGAAGTCTTCGGTCGGGCGGCCACCACCTATCTTGTCGATACCAGGCATCGTCAGGTGTTTCCCGACGAGCATCAGGTCGCCAGACACACTGGTTGGATTCACTATTTCCTCTTGATCCTGATGCCCTGTAGCAAGGATGCCATGCGCTGTCGCCCAGTCGCAGATTGTCTTCATGAAGCCCTCGCTATAGAGTGTGGAGTGCAAGCCAAAGAGGAGGTTCCTGGCGTAAGCAGTCTTGGCTCCTATGTCGTACCAGAGGGCTGGATAGAGTGCTTCGGGCGAGAAACCATAACGCGCCTCAAACTGTTCGTTGAAGTCGCCTGTCCACATCCTTCCTTGTGCCCTGTACATCGTGGGCTCGTCGAAGAAGGTGGAGACGATAGTCTGGCCGAAGTCATCTGCAAAGTGCTGGTAGTAAGCCTCATGCGTATCTTGAACAAACAGGCTGACGGCCTCGGAGGAGAGGTAGTCCACGTTCGGGTCGCCGTCCTTGACGCATTGGCACACCATCACACGCCAGCCCGATTGCTTGGGAGCTGTCCACGTCACCTGACCGGTCTCCTCGTCATAATAGTCGCGCAGCGGAACAATCTCCTTGGTGTTGGCATTCCAAGCCACAATCGACATCAGTTTCCCCTGAAGGGTTATCTGGCGGTTGAAGGTAGCGCCGCTGCCTATGCGGTACTCTGTCTTGTCGAGGCGCTTAATGGTGTGGTCAGGATGATTGTTCATGAAGGTAGTCACGCCCGAACCGTTGATGGCCCCCATGCTTCCGCTCGGGAAGCCGTATTCGTCGTATATGGACATATGAGCGCCCAAGGAACGTGCCTTCTCGACAGCATCTCCATAGAGCTGGAAGTAACTGTCGGAGAGATAGTTCGGACGGAATCCACCGCCAAAAGGCAAGATAGCACAGCCGCCATAGCCGTCGGTCTCGACCATCCGACCGATTTGTTCCAGAAGAGCCTGCTCCGATACCTGCGTATTGTTCCAGAACCACAGGGGTATGGGACGCCACGACATAGAGGGCTTGGCGAACTCCTTCGTCTCGAACAGAGGAGTCTCCTCGCTCCTGGTTTGGCAACTCACGCACCACAAACAGCACAGAAGTGCTATGGCTCGCACAAGGCTTCTATCTTTGGTTTTCATCTTTTTATTGTTCGTACTCGTTCTTCTTAAGGACTGGCAAGGCTCAAAAACTGGAGACCTGATTGATGCAACATAGGGCGTTTGGCCACCCCTTTGCATTCACTTGACCAGAACCTTCTTTCCGTCCGTGATGACAATACCTCGAGCAGAGGATTCATCAGGCAGACGCATTCCATTCAAACTATAGTAAACGCTTGCTTTCTTATCTGTAATTGTATTCTCGCCTACATTCTTGATGCCAACGGGAACTTCGCTGCTGACGGAGAAGAGATATGAGCCGGAGCCAACCTCGTAGATTGCATAGCCGTCGGCTGTCTCGATGTAGGTTACACCCTCTGCCTCTTCGGCCACTTCACCACTCTCGTAAACATAGAGGCCATCGGCTATGGGCAGACGCAATGTTGCTGTCGTGTTGGCAGGAACGGTGACGCGATAGGTCATCTCCTTCGTGCCGTCGCATTGCCATTCAGCCTTAATCTGGCCATAATCGGAAGCGAAATCTGCATCGACGGATGTGATGCGCTTCTGGCCATAACGCAATGTTGTGCGAGTGTCGGGATAGGGTTGCAACACAAAGTGCTTGAAGCCTGGCTGTGTCTCATCGGGAGCGATGCCTGCCATGTGGCGGAACATCCATTCGGCAATGATGCCATATGAGTAGTGATTAAAGGAGTTCATGCTGACGGGGCCGTAGCCACTGGCAACGGTATAGGAGTTCCAACGCTCCCAAATAGTGGTAGCACCCTGGTCGACGCTGTAGAGCCAAGAGGGGTCGTTGCGCTGGAGCAGCAGGGTATAAGCATCGTCGATATAGCCGTTCTCTGTAAGCGTCTGGTTCAGGATAGCAGTACCGAGGAAGCCGGTGTTGAGCTTATAGCTATTGTTCGTAATGGCACGATGCAAATAGGCACGGGTACGAGTGATGGAGGTTGCATCGGGCAGCATATTATAACGAAGAGCCATGAGATAACCACATTGAGTTCCCTGCGTAGGCACCTTGTTATTGTTCAGGTAACGGCCCTGCCACTCGGTCTTGATGTTCTGGAAGAGCTGTTCATATTGCTCGGCCTTCTGGCTGTAAGCGTCGCCCTCCGCTTCAGAAAGGGCGCGGCAGGTGCGAGCCATCAGGTCGGCATCGTAAGCATAATAGCATACACTACAATATCTGCTGTCGGTCGAAACATATGCCACCCAGTCACCATATGTGGTATAGCCACCATTGTACTGGTAGCCGTCACCGGTCTGAGCAGCAAGGAACGACATGTAGCGTTCGTTGGCCTCGAAGTTCTCGCGGAGGATTTCCTTGTCGCCTGTCATGAGATACACTTTCCAAGGCAGGATAACACCTGCATCGGCCCATGCCGCAGCGCCATAACCCACGCCCCAGTGATAGGGGGCTATCACGCCATAAGCACCGTCGTTGCGCTGTGCATCACGCATGTCGCGCATCCATTTCTTGTAGAAGTTGCGGGTATCGCCATTGTAGAGGCCAGCCATCGAATAGACCTGTGTGTCGGCCGTCCAGCCCATGCGTTCGTCGCGTTGCGGACAGTCGGTTGGTACACTGACGAAATTCGAGCGCTGTCCCCACATGACGTTGCTATAGAGCTTGTTGACGTCCTCGTGGCTGGTGCGGAGGGATGACTTCTCGTCAACAGCACTGGTCACGGTCTCGCCAATGACATTGGTCAGCTCGACATCTGCCGAAGAGGTCACCTCGATGTAACGGAAACCAAAATAGGTTGATGTGGGATGGAAGCTCTCGCCCTCCTCTGCACCTTTCAGGGTGTAATAGAGCGTAGCTTCTGCCGAACGAAGATTCTCGGTATAGACAGAACCTGCAGGGCCGTCATCGCCACGACCGCGGTCGCCTGTCGTGTTGGGCATCTCGCCAAAGCGGAAGCGGAGCTTTGTGCCGGGAGCGCCCTTTGCCGTGAAGCTCACCCAACCCGAGCCGTTCTGCCCAAGGTCGATTACAGCCGTCTGGCCTGCGGTCAGGTTGAAGTTGTTCTGGCCTGTTATCTCCTCCACGACGTTAATTTCACCGAAAGTCTTGCCGTTGGGCTTCGTGCCTTCATAAATCTGGATGGTTTGCGGATAGCGGCGGAGTGCCTCGACAGCCATGATGGCCGGTCCCTCGAAGGCACGAATCTCGCCCTTGAAGTCATTGCTTACGGCAACGCCAAACCAATCGCTATCGTCATAATCGGGCGTGAACTGTCCGTTTTCGAGGCGAGCGTCGTAGGTCTCACCATTATAGATATCGCCCTTGCGCAGCGGACCATTGGTATTGCTGAGCCACGTGAGGTCGGTGGGAATGACCTTGGTCGAGCCATCCTCCATTTCTATCTTGAGCAGGGCACGGAATGCATTGGATTTGCCCCCATAGATGCCATGCACAATAGCGCCGTTCCACCAGCCGGTCGATACTTCGGCGCCAATGGCATTCTTGCCCTCGCGCAACAGAGCCGTTACGTCATGAGTGGTATAGAACACCGTCTTGACCATTTCCGTTGCTCCAGGCTTGAGCTCGTCATAAAGGGTATTGCCGTCCTCGTCGGTCTGGCCTACACGTTCGCCATTGATGAAGACGTTATAGACGCCCAATCCTGTTGCATAGAGGCGGGCACGACGAACGCCATCTCCAAGTTCAAAAGTCTTGCGGAAGATGGGCATACCAGCGGTGATGCTGCCATCCTGCTGCATGAGGCGCTTGCTGCCGCCAACGGCTGCTTCCATATAGCACTGACGGCTGCCACCAAAGTCGCGGATATCGGTAGCATTGAAGGCATTACCCGCTCCCTCGAAATCCTCGCTGAAGGTCACGGTTCCGTTGCCCTCTTCATCATAAACGATTTGCGTGATATTGTCGAAATATGCCTTCTCGCGCTCGTTTCCGGTAGCGCTGACACGTACGCCAAGGTCGCCAACAGCCAGCACGCCTTGGGTGTCCTGATAGGTATCGACCAGTACATCATCTATATATGTACGCACATAAGGCGTCTCGCATTCCAGAACGATATGGTGCTGCTTGCCGATGAGGTCAGTCTTGCTGAAGGCCGTGATGGGTGTGTCGTTATAGGTCAGGTTGCCGTTGTTATAAACATGGCGGCGAACGACGGGCTGGGCAACGTCGAATGTATTGATGGCCCACATCATGTAGGTATTGTTGGAGGTTGCGCTGAAGCAAATGCTGGCATTGTCATTGACGAGGGTAAAGTCGTATTCCACATCAAAACGGACGGGCTTTGCCACCTTTTGCTGCCAAGCATATTTGGCGGGACCGGTCACATAGAACTGACCGCCCTCGAGCGACCCACTGTTGAACATGCAGGTAGTGCCGTCGAAATGTTCTTCGAGGAGAACCTTGTCGCCCGACCTGACGATAAAGTCGTCGAAATAAGCCTGTTCGGGTTGGTTGCCGTTGTCGTAATCCTCGCGGAAACCAAAGTCGCCAAATGCGAAATCGCCCGTGCGGGTATCAACCAAGATATCGTCGATATAGGTCTTGGCCGTATTGGCATTCGTCACTTTTACCGTTAGTTTATGTTGCTCGCCGTTCTTGATGCTGACGCGCGTGATGGCTGCTTCGGAGAGGAGAGACGGGTTGCCGCCGTTCCAGCGATGGGGACGGAAACGAACGCTGCCGTTCGTGTTGACCTGCCACATATAGTAGTTGCTGTGGTCGGAAGCGGCGAAGATGAGTCCAGCGGCAAGAGCCTTGATGTTGAACTTCACCTCGACCTCATAATCCGTGATGGGGCCCTCTGCTTCGGAGCCCTGCTCGTTGGTGCTGGCCTTGATCCAATGCGTGCCGTTCCAGGCATCGG
This sequence comes from uncultured Bacteroidales bacterium, assembly GCA_902770725.1. Classification (GTDB taxonomy): domain Bacteria; phylum Bacteroidota; class Bacteroidia; order Bacteroidales; family Bacteroidaceae; genus Physcousia. The sequence goes on from CACXUA010000021.1 coordinate 15,447, forward strand.
CCGTCATCAGGCCAGTCTCGAAATATGCTTTCTCGCTGCTGGTGGCCGTTCCGCCCTTATTGTCGGATACGGTGACGCGCCAATAGTAGCGAGTCTCGACAGCAGGCGTGAAACCTTTAGCCTCGACGAACACGCTTTGGTCGGAATTAACGGTTCCCGATTCCCAAACGATATTGCCAAAACTGGCGTCGCTGGCAACCTGCACATTGTAGCTTGTCTGCATCACGCCCCTTTGCTCGCTTTGGAGTTGCCAGGAGAAGTGAACCACACTCTTGTCAATGCCGACAGGATTGTGATAGTCTTCCGTACGGAGTTCTGTGACGTCGAGGGCAAAAACCCAAGCCGCAGCCATACACATAAAGAAAGATAAAAGTAGCTTCTTCATAATTATATTATAATGATTTGATTTAATTGCTTTTTACTTTAAAATGCAAACATTTGTACCGCAAAGGAAAAAATTTTTATACTTATTTCAAGTAACATTATGTTTTTTTGATGTAACATTTTGACATTTGCCAAGAAAACACTACTTTTGCATAGATTTACCTCATCCCGCTAACCTCTTAACCAAGATGGCTACAAACAAATACTTACTTACCCACGAATCGGACTCCCGATGGGGGATTACCGTCAATACGGTTGGAATGCAGGACGTTGCAGCTGGCAGCACCTACCCTGTTGGTGACCATCCGGAAGACTACCTTTTTTCTCCGAAGAAAGGGCGAGTACTTCGAGAGGCACAAATCGTTTATATCACCAAGGGCAGCGGTTGGTTCGAATCGGCTCATCAGCCCCGCACGAAGCTACAGGCCGGCGATGCCGTGGTGCTCTATCCCTACGAATGGCACAGCTATGCTCCCGATCCCGAGACCGGTTGGTCTGAGGCATGGATTGGTTTTGCCGGCGAAGAGGCCAACGCCTTGCTCCGCAAGTTCTTCCCCCACAAGTCGCACCCTATCTTTCAGGTCGGGGTATTCGATGCGCTTTGTGCTGCCTACGAACAAGCCTATGCAGTGGCCGAGAACCTGCTTCCAGCCTACCAGCAACAACTGATAGGCTACGTTTGGCTCATCATCACCACCGTTTATGCACGAAGCCAACAACTGCCCTATCTGGACAATCCGGACATGACGGGCATCAGTCACGCCATCAGGTATATGCGGCAGCACATCAGCTCGAACATCCGCATGGAGGAGGTTGCGGCCGAGGTGGGAATGGGATATTCCAAATTCCGCAAGGTCTTCAAGAATTGCACGGGATTCGCTCCGGCACAATATTTCCTGCGGCTGAAGATGGAGCGGGCGAAAGACTACCTGCAGGGCACCGACTTCTCCTGCAAGGAGATTACCTATCGCCTTGGGTTCGATTCAGCTTCCCATTTCAACAAGATGTTCCGTCTCTACGAGGGCGTCACACCTACCCAGTTCCGCAATTCATAAAAACGCTTTACAATTCCAAGAGAAGAAGGGGGGGGCAAAAAAAAGAAAAAGCCCTCTCTTTTCTTTTCTAGAATCGTCCGCCGCCCCAGCCGCCGCCACCGCGACCGCCCTGACCGCCTCGGCCAGAGCCCCAGCCACCTTGACCGCTGCCGCCAAAGCCTGCAGCACGGGTTTCCTTGTTGCCGACGAGGTTGAAGCGATAGATGAGGTGCACCATGACGTAGCTGTGGATGGCATTCGTCCAGGTGTCGCTGCGGTTCGTGGCGCTGTAGTTGCGGTTGATGCTGGAACGGTTGCGCAGGATGTCGTACCACTGGACGCTGACGGTTGCGTTCTTCTGCTTAAGGAAGTTCTGGCTGAGCTGTGCGTTCCAGATGAGCTCGTTGGTGTTCATGGTGGCGTCGTCGTAGCCGCGACGGCTCTGCTGGGAGATGTCGCTGCTGAACTGCATGTCCCAAGGCATGTTGATGACGATGTTGCCGCCGTAATTATAGAACCAGGTGTCGCGATTGCCGTTGCGCTGCATGTCGTTGCGGGCGTGCTGGTAGTTCATGCCGCCGTTGACGCCCACCTCGAGCAGGTCGTTGCGGAAATTGAGGCGCAGGTTCTCGCCCAGGCTGGTGCTGCGGGTCGTGGACTTCTGGAGCAGATTGTTGTCGTCCATGTAGCGGAAGAGGCCGTTCATATCGACGGTACCGGTGATGAAGGGCAGTGCCCCAGCGTCAAGATTGCTGCTGATATAGCCCACGCTATTGGAGTAGTTGATGTTCTGGTTCCAGTTCAGATTGAAGTATTTCTTTTTGCCCAGAGCTGTGTTGAAGCCCATCCAAGCCCACGTGTTCCAGCTGCCGTCAATGTTCATGGGACGGCTGTAGCTGATGCCGGAAGCGGTGTCGTAGATGGTGGCGTTGGAGATACTGCGGCGATTGATGTTGGCATTGGCGTTGAAGTTCCAGCCCATCTGCTTGTCGGGGATGTAGTTGTTGTAGTCGATGTTGAAGCGGTCGCTCCAGGAGCTCTTCAGTCCTGCGTTACCGGTGCTGATATAGAGGGGGTTGCTGTTGTCCATGACCTCGATGAGGTTGGTCATGGAGGGTTGCGACATATTGCCGTTGTAGCGGATGCGCAGCTGGCTGGTGTTCGATATCTTCCAGCGGACGTTCAGGCGCGGTGCCCAGTTCTGGATGTGGCGAACGGTATCGATATGGATGCCTCGCTTGTCGTAAGCCATATCGGTGCGCTGTGGCTCCCAGTTGACACCCAGATTGAAATTCAGTTCCTGCCCGTTCTCGTACTTGCCGTTGTAGCGCAACATGAGGTTGATTCTCTGGTTGAACTCCTTATAGGTGGCGTACTGGCTGTTCATGGCGTCGCGTTCGAGCTGCGTGAAGTCGATGCCATAATTGGAGAAGTCCATGCCGTTGTAGGTGCCATTGTACAGGTCAACGGCGGTGACGTCGGTGAGGCCTCTGTCCTCAAGGGCTTTCTCGAGTTCCTTATAGACCATCATCTCGCGGTCGGTATCCTGGAAGCGGTATTGCGCTTGGTAGCTCGCCTGCACGACGGTACCCTTCAGGATGGGCTCGGTGTAGCTGATGCGTCCCTGCCCGCTGTAGTTCTTGGAGGGCGAGAAGATGTTCTGGTAGTCGGCATTCAGGCTGCCATCGGTTCGCTGGTAATACTTAACGACGGAACGGCTGTACGACTCGTTATTCGATTCGCTATAGGAGCCCTCCAGGTTGAGGGTAATGTTTCTGCCAGGCACGCCAAGCCGACGATTGACCTGCAGCTCGCCATTGACGTTGTTGTTGTAGCTGTTGCCATTATTCAGGCGGTCATTGCCGTTGACGAGAATGCTCTGGAGTTCTGTTTCCTTCGCGCGATACTCCTCGACGGGGTCGGTCAGGCCAGCCTCGAAGGGACTCGAATTGAAGGTTACGCTACGGCTATTCGACGAGTTGTCGCCATTCGAATGACTGAAATTGGGACGGAACAGGATGTTGGTCAAGCTGTCGGGGAACCACTCGAGGCGGAAGTTGGCGTTGATGTTCTGATTCCAGTTCGTGCCTTGATTCTTGGAGTTCGAGAACTGGCTGGCTCCCGTTGGAAGGAACATCTCGTTGTTGGTTCGGCTCTCGGAATAGCTGTCGCTGCTGCTGTAGCGAACGTTGCCACCCATCTTCAAGAGGCCTGCAGTATATTCCGGTTTGCCGTTCTCCCAAGCAAAAGTGACGCCGCCCATCGTGCTGGTGGTAATGCCGTTGCCGCCTCCACCCCATCGGCCACCAAAGTCGTTCACATTGTTGCGGCTACCAACGACGGACAGGAACTTGTTGTCCATGAAGCGATTGATGTTGAGCTTTGCCGAATAGCGGTCTTCCGTACCGTAGGCTCCATCGATGTTGCCTACCCATCCCTCCTTCATGCCTTTCTTGACGGTAAGGTCGAGCACGGTTTCCTCCTCGCCATCATCAATGCCGGTAATGCGGCTGTAGTCGCTCTTCTTGTCGTAGGATTTGAGTTTCTTGATGAGCTTCGACGGCAAGTTCTTCATTGCCATCTTTGTGTCGTTCTGGAAGAACTCCTTGCCATCGACCATAATCTTGGAGACGCTCTTGCCGTTTATCTTGATGTTGCCATCATCGTCAACTTCTGCTCCGGGCAACTTCTTGACGAGTTCGTCGAGCATCGAGCCTTCGGGCAAGCGGTAGGCATCGGCATTGAAGATGAAGGTATCGGCACTCATCTCCACTTGAGCCAGCTTTGCCGTCACCTCGGCTTCTTTCAGCATCTTGCTGTTCTCCTGCATGGTAATGGTGCCCAAATTGATGCTCTTGTCGCCTTTTGGCAGAACGATATTGCGGTAATAGGTCTGGAAACCCATGAAGCTGATGCGCAGGATATAGTTGCCCGCCTTGACGGAAGGCAGTTTGAACTTACCCTCGAGGTCGGACGAGACGCCAGCCGCTTGGGCGCTATCCTTGGGTTGAAGCAATACAACCGATGCTCCAGGCATTGGCTCGTTCTGTGCTCCGTCCATTACAAGTCCGCTTACCGTAACTTTCTGTGCCACTGCCACAAGCGAACAAAGGCAGAGTATAAGTAGGGTCGAAAATCGTTTCATTTAGGAATAAATTGTGTGACTAATTAAATAGACAAAGGCGACACTAAAAGGTTTATTCAACATTCAAAAATAACTCTGTTGCCTTCGCATTGTTGCGATACGGATGTCCCGTCCCAAACGAGATTGCCGTTCACCCAGGTCCGCTCCACTTGCCAGCCAAGCGTCCTGCCTTCCAAAGGACTCCAACGGCAAAGACTCTCGATGCAATCTGTCGTCAAAGTCCAAGGTTTCCTGCGCACCAAGATGAGGTCTGCCCAGTAACCTTCGCGGATGAAGCCTCTTTCCTTTATATGATAGAGACGAGCAGGGTTGTGGCACATCAACTCCACAACTCTTTCTTTGCTGAGAATGCCTTCATCCATCAGGCCAAGCACGGCTGGAAGGGAGAACTGCACCATCGGCATTCCGCTCATAGCCTTGCAGCAACCACCTTGCTTCTCGCTCAAGAGATGTGGCGCATGGTCGGTGGCTATGGTTCGGATACGCCCATCTGAAAGGGCTTTCCGCAGAGCATCTCTATCCTCTGAGGTCTTGATGGCAGGATTGCATTTGATGCGAGAGCCAAGCGTCTCATAGTCCTTATCCGTAAAAAGCAGATGGGGCACACAGGCTTCTGCCGTTATCTTGTCATCGTTGGGCAGGAAGAGCTCCAGTTCCTTTGCTGTCGTGACGTGAGCCACATGCAGTCGTGAACCTTCCTCTTTTGCCAATCGAACCGCCAGGGCTGTGCTCTGATAGCAAGCCTCCTGGTCGCGAACAACGGGATGGAAACGGACATCTGGGTCTTCGCCATACTGCTTCTTGACGGCTGCCATATTGGCATTGATGCGAGCCGTATCCTCGCAATGCGTCATGATGAGTGTCGGCGAATCGCGGAAAATGTTACGGAGCGCTTCTTCCCTATCGACAAGCATATTTCCTGTGCTGCTGCCCATAAAGAGTTTCACGCCAGGACACGTTGTTGGGTCGAGTCGTTTGATGTCCTCGATGTTGTCGTTCGTGGCACCAAGATAGAAACCATAGTTCACGTGGCAGCGCCCTTCAGCAAGGGCATAGCGTTCCTTCAGGAGCTGGAGCGTGGTAGTCTGGGGCACGACATTCGGCATGTCGAGCACAGTCGTCACGCCACCTCTTGCAGCAGCCCTCGTCTCGCTCTCCATCGTGGCTTTATGGGTAAGTCCAGGATCACGCATGTGGACATGCTCATCGATGATGCCAGGCAGCAAAAGACAGTCGGAACCATCGACCAGCTCATCGCCATCATGAACGGGCAACTCTGTTTCTCTGGCAATCTCAGCGATACGACCGTTCTCAACGAGGACAGAAGCCCGAAAGCTTTGGCCTTCGTTCACGAGCGTTGCATTCTGGATGATGACTCGGTTTCCCGTCATAACGTATTTGCTAAGGAGAGTTGTAATGCGGGTGCAAAGGTACGAATAAGCGAGTACAATACAAAAGAAAACACGAAGTTTTTTCTTTATTATTGTCGAGCGAGAGTACTTTCGACGTCAGTCAAGGGGTACGAAAATCTCCAAAAATCACATTGATTTAAAGTCGTCTGTTTTGACAAAATGCTGCTTTTTCTGGCTTTTTACTTACACGCCCAATTTTCACAAACGCTCCAGAATCGCTTAAAACGGCTCCGGACCTATTTTTCTACCTCCAATCAAAAATAAGCCCTTAAATCGAAGAGGATTTCGCAACAGTCTGTATCACAGAGAGTTCCAGAAGGCTATCTATTTTGCCCCAACTCCTTCTAACTGCCGAATTGACATCTCTACCTTACAAAATGGGCCGTTTTGGCTCGTTTTTGCACACTTTTTGGCACAGGAAATCTACAAACTTAACACAGCGATATTTCAAACGTGGCACGTGTCATTGGCAAACTTAACGTGGGGCCTTGACCAACGACCCAAGCCTTGTCGACAAAATCGACGTAATAAGTCCACTTTTTTGCCACTTTTCGAAGTGTGCAATAATTGACATAATGAAAGCAAATAGAGCAAAATGATGACATTCTGACTACAGAACAACTGTAGACGAAATGTTCGAAGCAAAAAGGAAGAGGATGCCTCGAAGCACCCTCTTCCTTATGTTGTTTGGCATAAAGGACTTGCTGGCCTATTCGTCATCCAGGATCTTCTCGAAGGCCTGAATCAGGACGTTTGCCATGATCTGCATTCCATCGTCGTTGGGATGCAGAGCTGTGTCGTAGCTCCAGTTGTCGAGTTGTCGCTGACCACCACACTCGGCGAAGAAGTCGGCCACAGGGAACGACTCGTAAGCCGCTATCTGTCGAATGATTTTGACATAATCCTCGAGGTAGATGCCTTCCTTGGAGTCGTACCAATGGTCGGGCAGATAGCCGTTGAAGCCGTAAGCCTTGCGCGGAGTACACAGGATAACACGAGCCTTGCTGTTGCGCTGGAAGATACGGTCGATAAGTTGGCGGTAAATGGCAGCAAAGGTGCCGTTCTTCGTGTTGTTGATGTAATCGTCGATGGTGCCTACGGGCGTAGAGTGTCCCCAGTCATTGATGCCGTGTTCGATGGTATAATAGTCGGCATAGATTACGGCACTGATAGCCGAGTTGAGGACGCCACCATTGACTGCCTTGTTTGTGAAATTTTTGAAGGCAAGCTTCTCAAGGACTCGTGTCTGGTAGCCCTTAGTAATAGGAAACGATGCTGTCTGCTCGTTGAGCCACGAAATGGAAGTGCCAAGCGAGCACCAACGGCCTTTCACCTCGCGCGGCTTAAGGCTCGACGGCTTCGCAGCCTCTGTGCTGAAGACGATGCTGTCCACGTCTTCTACATTGTACCCCTGATCTCCGTCTTTCTCATAAACGGTGAAACTCTGCGCCATAGCCACCGAGACTACGGCACAGAGAATAAGTGCATGAAATATATGCTTTCTCATTTTTCTAATACTTACTTAATTGCGACCTTCTTTCCATTGACAATGTATATGCCCTTCTGCATCTTCTCCACGCGACGGCCTGTGAGGTCGTAAATGCCAGTCTGCTGGTGTGTGGCGTCGGCCTTCACTTCGATAATACCATCAGCATTACCATAGGTGCCGTCTTCCTCAAGGATGACAATCTGATGACTCTCTTCGAGGACAGGGAAGGGATCCTCACCAATGGTCTGATACCAATGGATGTCGCTCTGGTCGCCATTGAGCTTGTAGCAAACCTCACCGTTCTGGAACTGCTCGAGGGTCATCTTCTTGCCCTGTGCCTCGCCGATGGCGTTGAGGTAGTAGCAGTTGTTGAGCGTAACGTTGCCGCGGCAGAAGGTGTAGCAGTAGTCGGTGCCTGTCTCTTCGGTCAACGTGCAAGCCGTGAAGCAGTTGTTGAGCGTAGAGGAGCCGCTGCCCGAGTAGGCGACGAAGCCGCAGTACATCGAGCTACCCGGATTACCCATCGAACCGAGAGTAGCACAGTTGTTGAAGGTGACATTACCTTCCAAACGTCCGAACATACCACCATCACCCGTTACACCGCTGTGTTCGCCTGTAATGTCAACATCTGTTATAACACTTTCCACAAGAACAGTATTGCTTGCCCAGCCTACAAGTGCACCGAAGTGGATAGTTGTCACGATGGCATCGCCCGTGACACGAAGATTGCGAATAGTGCCACCATCAACATAACGGAAGAGTCCGCAATAATTATCGTTGACTTCATAGCTGTAGTTAACAGTATGTCCCTGTCCGTCAAAGATGCCGCCAAACTGTGCATCAGATGTACCAATCATCGTGCTTGCGAAATCTGTCTCGCGCAGGTCGATGTCTGCAAGCAACTTGCCATTGACTGCATTGTTGCCTCCGTTAACTAAACTTGCAAAGACGAAGAAGTCTCTCTCGTTGTTAATGAGGTAGTAGCCATCCTCTTCTTCGGGGAAGAAGGGAAGCTCTTTCTTAAGGTCGATGGCAAGCACCTCATCCTTTGACAAAGAACCATCGTAGAAGCCATTGAGAAGCATCGAATAGAAGTCCTCCATCTGCATGAACTCGCTTTCAGAGAGAATGCTGGAGAAGGGCTCGAACAAGGCATTCACCTCTTCTGCCATATCCATCAACTTAACGTAAGCCTGCTTGCACTCATAGATTTCCTGGAAGAGATCGGAGAACTTCTCAATGAGCTGATACTTAGCTTCTGGCTCAGTAGTTGTCGCTACAGCATTCAGTGTTGCACGAAGTTCATCCTTGAGAGCTTGGCTGAAGTTTGGATATGCAGAATAGTTCAAATCGTCGAACTGATAATCTTCCAAGATAGTCTTAGCACGTGCCGACTGAGATGCAAGCACACGGTCAAGGCTTTCATCAGCATCACTCATCTCTCCAAAATAGAGCACCTTAATATTGCCGAAGCCGAGCCAGTCACGAGCCAGGCCAGTACCGGGCTGACGGATGCCGATAGTCAGCGAGCCGTCGGTTACATTGCAAAGCACATAGTTGGGATAACGACCAGCCTGGAAAGCATTTGCACAACTAACAATACCCTGCATCGTGTAGCCTATCACTTCGCCATTCTCATTCTCAATAGCAAAGTCAGCAACAGGACCAGTGATGTTGCAGTTCTCACCATCGATGGCATCGTCCACGCTGATCATATCCTCAATATTGGTCTGGAAGAAGTTGTGGATGCTATTGGTGTAGAGCATGGCTGCATAATTGACATTGTCGAAGTCATCGTAAGGAGTTGGACGGAAAGCACCGTTAATCTGCAACTCATAGATGCCATTAGGCAGGCCAGTTACAGTCTGATACATATCCATCTTCGCAGCGAGACACTCGGCAGCATACAATGGACTGGTCTCGGAAGTGCCCCAACCTGTAGGAAGTGTGCCTTCCCAACCATTGAAGTGGTCGCTCAGGTCGGTATTGGTAAAGAGCAGTGAAACGTCTGTGCCGGAAGCTATCGTGTATGTAATAGCCTCGGTCAGCTTCTTATCAATGAGAGCAGTCTCAGCTATGATCTCCTCTTCACTGAGCGTAAGGTTCTCGAGTATATACTCAACCGAGCCATTGAGATAGTTCTCGTTTGGCTCATCGTTCTCATAAAGGTAAGTCTTCAGTTGGGTGATCTTAATATTGTCCAATTGAGGATTAGCCTCGAGATAACTCTTGGTTTCATCCACCTTGGCGATATATGCAGCATATGCATCAGCACAACTCTGTATGCTCTGACGCTGGTCTGCAAGCTCTTGATAGCCTGCCATAAAGGCATCAATATTGGCTGCTGTGCTCAAACCATTGAGTGCCTCGAGATAAGTATCAATAAGACTCTTCTGAGCAACTACTTCTTCGTAATACTCCGTTTCATTTTCAATGATAAGCGACACGAACTCTCTGAAGCTTGCTTCGTCTGTGACATTCATATAAGTATCACCTGCACCATAAACTCTCAGATGGCTTGGGTCGGGCACGGGCATATTGTCCTCACCAAGCGTCTGATACCATCCGATGCTACTCTGGTCGCCATTGAGAAGGTAGCAGAGTTCGCCGCTAGCAATTTGCTCTTCTGTTATCTGAGCTTGATGTATATTGTTGCCAGTCAACACCTTTCCGATAGCATTGAGATAGTAGCTGTTGTTGATGGTGACTGCGCCGTTTTGGTGTGTCAAGGTAAAGCAGTTGCCCGTGCCTGTACCTTCGGTAAGGGTGCAGGTAGAGTAGCAATTGTTCAGGGTGGTGCTGCTGTTGCCATCCGACCAGCCGGAGAAGGGACTGTACATCGAACTGCCCTCGAAGCCCATCTCGCCGAGCGTTGCGCAGTTATTGAAGGTGATGTTTGCGTAGTTGGCACCAATCATGCCTGCGTCGCCGGTCACTTGGTTCATGGCACCGATGATGTCGACGTCCGTGACGACATTCTCTACAAGGATTGTACCATTACCTCGTCCAATGAGAGCACCATAGTGGATGTTCGTCACGTAAACGCTGCCTTCTACGCGAAGATTGCGAATTGTTGCATCCTTAACGAAAGCAAAGAGGCCGCGCCACTTTTCTGTCACCTCATCATAATCATAGTGAATGGTGTGGTTGCCACCATCGAAGATGCCGGCAAACTCATTGGTCTCTGTACCAATCATCAGGTTGGGATAGTCGCTTGCGCTGAGGTCGATGTCGGCAGTCAAGAGAACATTGAGGTCTTTCGTTCCATCGCTTACCTTCGTGGCGAACCAATTGAGTTTCTGTGCCGAGTTGATAACGTAGTAGCCGTCAGCATTCTGTCCACAGACGGTGCAGATGCCATCCTCGCCAAACTGATGGTCCGGCTTTGTGGTTTCGCCTTCTGTATTGCTATAAGTAAGGGGAGCATCGGGAAGTTCTGCGCCGTCGCAACGAACCGCACCGTTTGCATAAACCTGTGCATGAGAAGCGAAAGGAACGGGGAAGGCGTCCTCGCCGAGCGTCTGATACCAACCGATTGTGCTCTGGTCACCATTCAGTTTGAAGCAAAGCTCGCCGCTTGCAATCTGTTCTGCAGTTATCTGTGTGCCCTGTGCCTTATCGATGTAGTTGAGGTAGTAGCAGTTATTGAAGTAGTTGGCAGTTGTGCCGCCATGCGTCAGGGTAGCGCTGTTGCCGTCGATGCCCGTGCCTTCCTTGAAGTAGCATGCTGCGTAGCAGTTGTTAAGTGTCACACTACTGGTACCGTTTGACCAACCGGAGAAGGGGCTGTACATCGAACTGCCGGGATTACCCAAGGGACCGAGTACAGCGCAGTTGTTGAAGGTAATGTTTGCGTAGTTAGCGCCCAGCATACCTGCATCACCTGTTATGCCGCTGCGATTACCGGTGACGTCGACATTGGTCACTACGTTCTCTACGAGCACGGTACCATAAGCCACACCGATTAAAGCACCGAAGTGGATGTTTGTCGGATATGCCTCACCCTCTACGCGGAGGTTGCGGATGGTTGCGCCATCGACGGCACGGAACAGACCACGCCACTTTTCTGCCAAACAATCGCCTTCATAATGTATGGTAATGGTATGCCCTTGACCATCGAAGACGCCACTGAACTTTTCACTTTCCGTACCAATCATTAGATTGGGATAATCACTCTCGGCCAGGTTGATGTCGGCAGTCATAAGTACATTGAGCTCTGTGTTTCCATCTTCTACAGCTTCTGTCAGGTAAAACAAGTCTTCGGCAGTACCTATTTGGCACACGCCGTCCACAATCGTCAGGCGATCCAATGTCGCTTGAGCATTGGCTCTTACTCCTGTCATTGCCCATAGTGCTGCAAGCAGGAGCATTGAAAGTAGTCTTAGTTTCATAATAATAGTTATTAGGTTAATATGTGTTTAGTGTTTTTAGTCACTATCATGCACTGCAAAAATACTATTTTCTACAACAAGAAGCAAATAAATTCTGGTCTTTTTATTGTTTGCTGTTGCTTTTTCATGCGTTTTTTCGTACCTTTGCACGCAAATTCTGCTATATCTACATAGCGTACACTTTTATACACCTTATTTATGCAGCAACAGAAGATTATTATTCTTGACTTCGGTTCGCAGACCACACAGCTCATTGCACGCCGTTTGCGCGAGCTCGACACCTTCTGCGAGATACTGCCTTACAACAAGTTTCCGGTATCAGATCCCGATGTGATTGGTGTCATCCTGGCAGGCAGTCCCTACAGCGTCTATGACCCTGAGGCATTCCGTGTTGACCTGAATCAGTTCAGGGGTCGTATGCCCATCCTTGGCATTTGCTATGGAGCGCAGTTCATGAGCCATACGCTTGGCGGCAAAGTGGAGCCTGCAGGGAGCAGAGAATATGGCCGCGCAAACCTCTCCAGCATTGATTTCGAGAATCCGCTCTTCAAGGGATTCGACGAGAACAGCCAGGTCTGGATGAGTCACGGCGACACGATTACGGCTCTGCCCAACGGTTTCCATGCCATCGCGAGCACCGAGAAGGTGCAATATGCCGCTTATGCTGCTGACAATGAGCCTATTTGGGGCGTTCAGTTCCATCCCGAAGTGTTCCACACCCTGCAGGGAACGCAGTTGCTCAGGAACTTCGTGGTCGATATTTGTGGCAGCCGCCAGGACTGGTCTCCCGCTAATTTCGTGGAGACGACCGTTGCCGAGTTGCGCCAGCAGATTGGCAACGACCGCGTCATCCTCGGCCTTTCCGGAGGTGTGGACAGTAGCGTAGCAGCCGTCCTGCTCAACAAGGCTATTGGCAACCGCCTGACTTGTATCTTCGTGGATCACGGCATGTTGCGCAAGAACGAGTTCCAGAACGTGATGAAGGACTACGAGTGTCTGGGGCTGAACGTCATCGGCGTTGATGCCAGCGCACGTTTCTTTGCCGACCTCGACGGCGTGACTGAGCCCGAGAAGAAGCGCAAGATCATTGGCCGCGACTTCATCGAGGTCTTCAATGCCGAGGCGAAGAAGATTACGGACGCCAAGTGGCTGGCTCAGGGAACCATCTATCCCGACCGCATCGAAAGCCTGAACATCACGGGCAAGGTCATCAAGAGCCACCACAACGTAGGCGGACTGCCAGAGGAAATGCACCTCAAGTTGTGCGAACCGCTGAAGTGGCTCTTCAAGGACGAAGTACGTCGAGTAGGCCGTCAGTTGGGCATTCCAGAACACCTCATCGGCCGCCATCCTTTCCCAGGGCCAGGTCTTGCAGTTCGCATCCTTGGAGCCATCACGCCCGAGAAGGTTCGCATCCTGCAAGATGCCGACGATATCTTCATCCAGGGACTGCGCGATTATAAGGTGAACATGCCGGCAGAACAGGCTAAGAAGGTGCTGGCGGCCGGATCACCGCTCGAATACACCGATAACGGCGAGGTGGCGGTGTCGCTCTACGACCAGATCTGGCAGGCGGGTGTCATTCTGCTCCCTGTCAAGTCGGTGGGTGTGATGGGCGATGAACGTACCTACGAGAGAGCCGTGGCACTCAGGGCGGTCACGTCCACGGATGCCATGACGGCAGACTGGGCTCACCTCCCTTACGATTTCATGGCCAAGGTGAGCAACGACATCATCAACCACGTCAAAGGAGTGAACCGCGTGTGCTACGACATCTCGTCGAAGCCACCAGCCACTATCGAGTGGGAATAAAAAAACGTTATGGCAGTAAGTCGGGACATCATTCCCGGCTTATTGCACTTTTATTGCAGTAGAATATGAAACTTTCACCATATATAACCGAACTCTTGAGAGAGAAGTCGGGTAATGAAATCCGGCTCTCTGGCCATTGTGAACGCCTGGCACTCGATGTGGAGGCTGCCACAGGCGAGCACATTGGAGTCAACACCATGAAGCGGTTGCTGGGGTTCATTGCCGACGAGCGTGTCCCACGCACAACAACTCTTGATATCATTGCCCGTTATCTTGGATACGACAACTGGGATGCTCTGCGGCTGATTGATGAGAACTGCAGCAATTCTGCGTTTGACGACCGCGATGAATATTTGGCTTGCTATATGGAAATCGGTCAGCAAGTGGCC
>CACXUA010000022.1 GCA_902770725.1 uncultured Bacteroidales bacterium
TTTAGGCATGGATTTGAACCTCTTCTAAAAGTATGAGCTTGCAGAGAACGTTTGTGACAAAATGACAAAAATGACAGTGTCATTTGAGAGAAAATCGTTGACTGTATTATATATATTATAATTAAGTCATGTAATTGATTAATTATATAATATAACAGAACCCGCACCTCTCTTGTGTGACATTGTCACAAGTGTCATTTTGTCACAGCCCTTTATTCATGCGCCCTAAAGGCACCAAACCAAGGACCGACATGATTAGTTTGTTGCTGCTCGAGAAAACTGCCCGAAAAGGCCTCAAAACCCCGTTGGGGCGACTCCAAACCGCTGTTCATCGCGATTTGCCCTGCTAGTTAAGTTGAGTAAATCTGCACGTGAAATTAGGCAATTACACACGTTAAGTTGGGCAAATCGACACGTTAAGTTGGGCAAATCGACACGTTAAGTGGGGCAATTCGACACGTTAAGTTGGACATTTCGACTGCCTGCGTTTTTGCGAAATTAATGCCCGAAAACCTTTTCTGCACCACAAAAGAACCGATGCCCATGTGACAAGCGAAATAAAGAGATAAAGCATCTTTTTTCCAACCATCTTTTTTGCCGTCTTTTCAACATCTTTTCTGCTATCTTACAGACTTAAACCCCATTTCTTCAATTCCATACTAAACATAATTGCCATTATAACATTTATAGGTAGAAGTCTTTTGTGAGTTCCTGGTATTGCTGGCTTCTGGTTCCGTCATCGGCAACCAGGCACAGCGTTTGCATCTCGCAACTCCTGTTTTGCCGTGAAAACTCGAGCAAGGTTCTGCGGGGCGGTTTTCTGGCTGTTGTGTGGATTTGGCAACGACGAACGAGGTGCAGTCCGTTTTCCATGCAAAGCCCGACAATTTCTTGTGCGAGTCCGCTTGGAACGATGAGCGAAAATGTTCCGTTCTCGGCAAGCAGCACGGCCACTTTCCTGATGAGTTGCGGGAACGGCAGACACTTGTTGTTGCGAGCCAAGGCGCGTCCCTTATCGTCTGGCAAAGTGTCCTCCGTGAAGAATGGCGGATTGCAGAGAATCGCGTCGAAAGGTGCCTCGGGTTCGAACGTCAGTACATCTTGCAGGATGCACTCAATTCGCCTGCTGAAAAGACTTTCAGCAACATTCTCGCTTGCCTGAGCGACAGCCGATTCGTCAATGTCAATGCCCAGCACATCGGCTCCCCGATTCCTCTGCGCAGCCATCAGTGCAATGAGTCCAGTTCCCGTGCCAATATCGAGGATTCGTTTGCCCTCAACCGAGCCCCAAGCGCCCAGCAACACGCCATCAGTACCCACTTTCATGGCACATCGGTCATGCCGGACCGAGAATTGCTTGAAACGGAAAATGTCGTTTGACATTATTAATTAAGGATTAAGGATTAAAGATTATAGCTTTGTTGTTTTCCTGCTTTAGTTTTCTATTTCTCTGCAAATTTACAATAATTAATTGTATGCGCGCACGAAAATTGGCTTTTTTTTTGTACTTTTGCCGCGCTAAAATGTATCGCAAGTGATATGTATATGTTTGAAAACAATAAGAAAACCTTTTCCTTCGTGGCCGAAGTGTCGGGCGAGACGGACAAGCTGATACATGCCAATCATGGTGGCGATATGCCCGTCATCATGCTTCGCGACAACATCTTCTTTCCGGGTACCGTCTCCCCTATTACTGTTGGCCGCAAGCACAGCATAAAGACGCTGAACAAGCTGGAGCGAACAGACGGTCTGGTGGCACTTCTGACGCAAAAGGTGCCAGACGTGGAAACGCCACAAATCGACGATCTCTACCCCATTGGTGTCGTGGCCAAGCTCGTCCACTCGATGAAGATGCCAGACGGCACGTATAATGCTCTTTTCCAAGCATTTAACCGCATCCGGATACAAGAACTCCGACTGGTTGCAGGCTGCCATGAAGGCCTGGTTGTAAGCATGACCGATTCCATGCCCGACAACATCGAGCAAACTGAGTACAAAGCCATGTTGGCCTTGCTCAAGGAACGCACGCAAAGCCTGATGGGCATCCTCGACGACTATCCAGACGAGCTCATCCAATACATCAACAACATGGAGCCAACCACCTTCATGCTCAACACGATATGCAGTTATCTGCCACTCACAATCGAGCAGAAGTACCAGCTCCTCTCCTGCCCCACCGAACTGTCAAGGCTCCAGCAAGCCATCCAGTTCACCAACAACATCATCGAGTTGATGAAACTCAAGCGCAAGATTGAGAACAAGACGCGAAGCGACCTCGACCAGCAACAGCGCGAGTACTTCCTTCGCCAGCAAGTCCAGAACATCCAAAGCGAGCTGGGCGACAAGGACGAGTCGAGTGTCAGGCAGGAAGATGTGTCGAACCTCAGGAAAAAAGCCGAGGGCAAGCATTGGAGCAAGCAGACGGCAGAGATTTTCGACAAGGAACTCTCGAAGCTGAACCGCATCAACATCCAGTCGCCCGACTATAACGTGCAACTTCAATATCTTCAGACAGTTGTGGGGCTGCCTTGGGATGAATGTACCAAAGACAATACCGACATCAAACGCGCCGAGAAGAAGCTCAACCGCGACCATTACGGCATGGAGAAGGTCAAGGAACGCATCCTCGAGCATCTTGCTGTCCTGAAGATGCGCAAAGACCGCCAGAGCCCCATCATTTGCCTCTATGGCCCTCCAGGAGTGGGCAAGACCAGTCTGGGCAAAAGCATCGCAGAATCGCTTGGCCGCAAGTATGTCAGGATGAGTCTGGGTGGCGTTCACGACGAGAGCGAGATTCGCGGTCACAGACGCACCTATATCGGAGCGATGCCCGGTCGCATCATCCAAGGCATGCAGAGAGCAGGCAGTTCGAATCCCGTCTTCATTCTCGACGAGATAGACAAAGTGTCGGTCGGTTCCGTTCATGGCGACCCGTCATCGGCTCTGCTCGAAGTGCTTGACCCTGAGCAGAATGTGGCTTTCCACGACAACTACATCGACCTGGATTATGACCTCAGCAAAGTCATGTTCATCGCTACAGCCAACGACACGAGCACCATTCCCCGTCCCCTACTCGACCGCATGGAACTCATTGAGGTTGACGGATATATCACGGAAGAGAAGATTGAGATAGCCAGTCGCCACCTCGTTCCCAAGAACCGTGAGAAGAACGGATTGGAGGAGCATAAAGCCCTCAAGATTGGCAAGCCCGCTTTGGAGTTCATCATCGAACGCTACACTCGCGAAAGTGGTGTGCGTGGCCTCGAGAAACAGATAGACAAGCTCTTCCGCCGTGTTGCGCTTAGAGTTGCAAAAGAAGAGATGAAGAACGACCACACCATCTCGAAAGAAGAAGCCGAGGAACTGCTTGGCAAACCCATTTTCAGTCGCGACACCTATCAGGGCAATGGCTATGCAGGCGTTGTGACGGGTTTGGCTTGGACAAGTGTTGGCGGCGAGATTCTCTTCATCGAGACAAGCGTGAGCAAGGGCAAAGGCAGCAAGATAACCCTAACCGGCAACCTGGGCGACATCATGAAAGAGAGCGCCCTGCTGGCCCTCGAATACATCCGAGCCCATGCTGACCAGTTGAACATCGATAGCCGTATCTTCGAGAATTACAACCTCCATATCCACGTTCCAGAAGGCGCTGTTCCAAAAGACGGACCAAGTGCCGGCATCACGATGGCAACAAGCATCGCCTCTGCCCTTACCCAAAGGAAAGTGCGTCAGGAACTGGCCATGACGGGCGAGATAACCCTTCGCGGAAAAGTGCTTCCCGTTGGAGGCATCCGCGAAAAGATTCTCGCAGCAAAACGGGCTGGCATCAAGGACATTATCCTTTGCAAAGACAACAAGAAAGACATCGAGGAGATTCCGGCAGAATACCTGAAAGGCGTAACTTTCCACTATGCCTCAGACATCCAGGATGTGCTCGACTTTGCCTTGCTCGACGAGAAAGTGAAGAACCCCATAACATTCACCTTTGAGGAAGAAAAGGACAATGGTAAATCGTAAATCGTCAAATCGTAAATGTTATGACGTTTGAGATAAAGCAGACAGATAAACTTTCCAATGCTCGTGCTGGTCTCATCACGACCGACCACGGCCAAATCGAGACGCCCATCTTCATGCCTGTCGGTACGGTTGGCAGCGTGAAAGGTGTTACTGATCGCGACCTCCATAATGAAATCAAGGCTCAAATTATTCTGGGCAACACCTATCATCTCTACCTTCGTCCCGGTACAGAGATACTGGAGAAGGCTGGCGGTCTGCACAAGTTCAATGGTTGGGACAGACCAATCCTGACCGATAGCGGCGGCTTTCAGGTCTTTTCGCTTGCTGGCATTCGCAAATTGACCGAGGAGGGTTGCACTTTCCAAAGCCATATCGATGGAAGCAGACACACTTTCACACCCGAAAAGGTGATGGATATTGAGCGAAGCATCGGTGCCGACATCATTATGGCGCTCGACGAATGTCCGCCCGGAACCAGCGACTACAACTATGCCAAGAAGAGTCTCGGATTGACCCATCGTTGGCTGGACCGTTGCATCAAACGCCTCGAAGAGACGGAACCGCTTTATGGTTATAGCCAGAGCCTCTTCCCTATCGTTCAAGGTTGCACCTTTAAGGACCTCAGGGAACAAAGTGCTGAATTCGTGGCTTCGAAAGGTGCTGACGGCAATGCAATAGGCGGTCTTGCAGTAGGAGAACCGACGGACGTCATGTACGAAATGATTGAAGTGGTCAATGCCATCCTGCCAAAAGACAAGCCTCGCTACTTGATGGGAGTCGGCACACCAGCCAATCTGCTCGAAGCAATCGAGCGAGGCGTGGATATGTTCGACTGCGTGATGCCTACCCGCAATGGACGCAACGCCATGCTCTTCACGAGTCAAGGCATCATGAACATGCGCAACAAAAAATGGGAAGACGACTTCTCGCCCATCGACCCAGCAGGAACGGCTTGGGTGGACACATTCTACAGCAAAGCATACCTGCACCACCTCTTCAAGGCACAGGAGTTGCTTGCCCTGCAAATAGGCAGTATCCACAACCTCGCCTTCTATCTCTGGCTCGTCGGAGAAGCACGCAAACACATCCTTGCAGGCGACTTCTCGACCTGGAAAACGGGAATGTTGAAACAAGTAACGCAGAGACTATAAGTGAAGAGAATTGACCGTTACATAATCGCCAAGTTCCTCGGGACTTACTTCTTCTCCATCGTGCTAATCATTAGCATCGGTGTGGTGTTCGATTTCAATGAGAATATCGACCGCTTCACTGAATCGCAAGCACCATGGAAAGCGATTGCGGTGGACTATTACCTCAACTTCATCCCCTACTACGCCAACCTTTTCAGCGCGCTTTTCGTCTTTATAAGCGTTATCTTCTTCACTACCAAACTGGCCGACCACAGCGAAATCATCGCAATGATAAGTGCTGGCATTAGTCGCCGCCGACTTATGGTGCCCTATATGGTCAGTGCCGCCATTATTGCTGCTTTAACCTTTTATCTTGGTGCGGAAGTTATTCCACGAAGCAGCGTTAAGCGACTCGCTTTCGAGAACACTTACAAGAAACGTGTCAAGAACCCCACTTATGCGGAGAAGGTCCAGTTGCAGGTCGATACAGGCGTAATTGCATATATGGAGCATTTTGATGGGATGAGCAAGACAGGTATGCACTTCTCGCTCGATAAGTTCGAGAACAAGAAGCTCGTATCCCATCTTTCGGCCAATACTGCTGTTTACGACACTTTGAGCGATGTACGTTATCAATGGCATTTGAGGGATGTGACTATTCGAGAGTTGCGTGGAATGAAGGAGAAGATAACGAACTACAATCAGATTGATTCCGTCATCCGAATGGAGCCTCGCGACTTCCTCTTTATTCGCAACCAACAAGAGACCATGACCAATGCTGAACTGAAAGACTATATTGAGAAGCAACGCAATCGAGGAAGCGGCAATCTAAGCATCTTCGAGGTGGAATATCACAAACGCTTTGCCTCACCTTTTGCTGCATTCATTCTTTCCACAATCGGCATGTCGCTCTCGTCGAGGAAACGCAAGGGCGGTATGGGCTTCTCGCTTGGCATAGGTATTGCATTAAGTGCCACTTATATCTTGCTGCAAGGCATATCGGCAACCTTCTCGACCAATGCAGGCATGCATCCAGCTCTGGCAGCATGGATGCCTAACATACTTTACACAATCATCGCAATCTGGCTCTACAAGAGAGCACCGACATAGCAGCAACAATCTTACCTTAATTCATTCACGGGAATGTTGTCTTTGTCGTTGTAGTTGAGGTTCTCGCCTGCCATACCCCAGATGAAGGTGTAGTAGTAGGTGGCCGAGGCGCAATGGATGCTCCACTCGGGGCTCATGATGGCTTGTTCGTTCTTCAGCCATATGACTCGTGTTTCCTGAGGCTCGCCCATGATGTGGCTCACTTGCTGACCTTCTGGCAGATTGAAGTAGTAGTAGGCTTCTATTCTGCGTCCGTGAGTATGTGGCGGCATAGTGTTCCAGACGCTTCCCTCTTGCAATTGTGTCAGTCCCATCTGCAACTGGCATGGACCTTCTTCGAGGGCTGTGTTGACGATGAGCTGATTGATGGTACGCAGGTTACTCTCGGCTTTTGTGCCAAGCGGTTTCTCCTTGGTGCCTACGATGACGGCTTTGAGGCTCTGCACTTTTCCGTTCTTACGTCCGTCTAGAGTCACCCATTGCGTTTTGTAGTGCTGGTGTGCTGTGGCGCTATTGAGGTAGAATTTGGCAGGTTTCTTGCTGTCTTTCGAGCGGAATATCACTTCCTTATTGCTGTCGATGTCGTTGCCATTCTTGTCCTTGCCAAGCCATCCGCGCCCCACATAGAGCGCTTCGCTATAGCCCAAGGGGTATTCCTGCCCATCGACTATCACGATGCCGTCGCCACCTGTATTGATGATGCCGAGCTCGCGGTTGCGCATGAAATAATCGGCTCGCAACTGGGGATGTGTCTCGAGTTTCAGGTCTTTCGTGACGGGCATAGCGCCTCCGAAGATAAAGCGGTCGTAGTAGGAATAGGTCAGATTGATTTCGTCCGGAGCCATCACTTTCTCCATCACGAAGCGGCTGCGCAGCGTCTGTGTGTCGTAGTGCTTCACGTCTTCGGGATGACAAGCTGTCTGGAATGTCATGTTTTGTTGGCCAAAGGCCGTCATCAGGTTGCCCATAAGCATTAGTGTGAGAAATGTTTTTTTCATCGTTTCAAGGGTTTAAGAGTTTTTTTCATCGGCTATGATGCGCTGGCGGTTCCACCACATCATGGCAAGGGTTATGACTGAGAGCAGGCCCATGCCTAACCATTGCAGGTTGTTGACGCATTTGTAGATGATCCATCCGAACAGGCTCGAGGCGAAGTCGAGTGCTCCCGCTTGGAACCCGTCGGGTATCTTGGCGGCATTGTCGCCTGTCTGCTCGAAGACACTGTGGGCTGCCATGGTGAATGCGGGAGCCATATCGGTGACGAACCAGAGTCCGATGGCAAGGGCGATAAGGCCTACAATGAAGGTCTTCACAACGTTGCCCTTAGTGTAAGGCAAGACCATCACAAAGACATAGAACATGCCAGCAAGAGAGGCTAAAGGCAGGAACTCGTTGCCGGGAAGGATGACAGCCAAACCAAGCGTTACAGGTATCAGCAACAGGGAGACAACCAGCGTTGTTGGATGTCCGATGACAAGAGCTGGCGACATTCCAATGAAGACTTTCTTGCCGTTGAACCTGCGTTTTACCACCTCTTGTGTCTTCTCAGAAATGGGCATAAGTCCGTCGATGAAGAGCCGGGTAATGCGCGGAATGAGTTCCATCACAGCTCCCATTGTGACGCCGAGAAACAGTATCTTCTTGATGTCCATTTGAGCCAACACGCCAATCAGTGCTCCTACAATCACGCCCAAGACAAGGGGTTCGCCAAGCACGCCAAACTTCTTCTTCAAGCCCTCTGCATCGATGTCGAGCTTCGAGAACCCGGGTATGAGGTCGAGACCTTTGTTGACGAGTATGGCAAAGGCTGTGAAGCTCTGGCAGAAAGGCTGCGGGATGGATATGCCCTCCATGCCCTCGTAGTAGCTTTGGAACTTGGGAGCAGTCAGGTCGGCCATTACGAGTGTGTTGATGTAGCAAACGATTGCGGCAAAATAACCCCAAACCAAGCTCTTGTCCATCACGAAATAAGCTACTGCTCCGATAAAGGCGTAGTGCCAATAGTTCCACAGGTCGATGTTGATTGTGCGTGTGGTTTTGGTGATGAGCATCAGGAAATTTATGCCCAGACAGATGGGGATGATGAGGGCTCCAACGGCAGTGTTATAAGCCACAGCAGCTGCAGCAGGCCAACCCATGTCGAACACGCCGAGCTGCAGGTCATAGAGGCGGGAAATCTCGCTTAAAGGACCACCGAAGTTGTTTGCAAGCAGGGCGGTTACAATGCCCAGTCCTACGAAGCCCACGCCGACGTAAAGTCCTGATTTCAATGACTTGCCGAATTTCAATCCGATGCAAAGGCCAATGATGGTGAACAGAATCGGCATCATGACCGATGCCCCAAGACTTATGATATAGCTGAATACTTGTTCCATACTACAATTTGGAGTTATTTAGGCTGTTTGCCAATGTAAGCAAGTATGCCGCCATCAACATAGAGGATATGACCATTCACACCATCGGAGGCATGGGATGCAAGGAAGACAGCAGGCCCTCCCAACTCTTCCGGGTCGAGCCAGCGTCCGGCTGGTGTCTTGGCACAGATGAAGGAATCGAACGGATGGCGGCTTCCATCGGGCTGAGGCTCGCGAAGTGGAGCGGTCTGAGGCGTGGCAATATAGCCTGGACCAATTCCGTTGCACTGAATGTTGTACTCGCCATACTCGGAACAGATGTTTCGCGTCAGCATCTTCAGTCCTCCTTTTGCAGCAGCATAAGCCGACACGGTCTCTCGTCCCAGTTCCGACATCATCGAACAAACATTGATAATCTTTCCTTCTCTGCGTTCCATCATCTCAGGCAAAACGGCAGACGCGCAGATGTAAGGGCCAACGAGGTCGATGTCGATAACCTGCTGAAACTCGGAACGCTTCATCTCGTGCATTGGAATACGTTTAATGATGCCTGCATTGTTGACCAGAATATCTATGTTGCCCACTTCTGCATGAATTTTCTCGACAAGCGCTTTCACAGCCCCTTCGTCCGTTACATCACAGATGTACCCCTTGATGTTGCTGATGCCAGCCTCTTTGTAAGCCTCGAGTGCTTTCTGCAAGGCTTCTTCGTGGCGAACATTGAAGACGATGGTCTTAGCACCAGCTTCTACAAATGCTTTGGCAATCGCAAAACCGATGCCGTATGCAGCTCCGGTAATCCAGGCATTTTTTCCTTCCAGTGAAAATGGATTTATCATGATTAAAGATTTTATTTGTTTAACTTGACACAATTGATACTTTTCTGCTACCAAAATTAATGAATTCTTTAGACATTTGAAAGTTTTCAAAAAAAAAATTCATGTTAAGGGTGTTAGATGTATTATTTGGGTCACAAAAGGAAATAAATCGAAATTAATTTTGAACTATGCTCGCTTATTTGTAACTTTGCAACGCAAAGGGCTTCGAGCCCAGCTATCAATATATGGATTTCTACGACTTAGACCTCAATGATTATGTCCTCGATGCGCTCGACGACATGAACTTCACCGACACAACTCCCATTCAGGAGCACGCCATTCCGCCTATCCTGGAAGGTCGCGATGTGATGGGTGTTGCCCAGACCGGTACGGGCAAGACTGCTGCCTATCTGCTTCCTGTCCTAAGCAAACTGGCTGATGGCGGCTATCCGAAGGATGCTATAAATTGCGTCATCATGTCCCCTACTCGTGAACTGGCACAACAGATTGACAGCGCAATGCAAGGCTTTGCCTATTATCTGGACGACATTAGCAGTGTGGCTGTTTATGGTGGTAACGATGGCGTTAGATACGAGCAGGAGAAGCGGGCCATGCAAAGTGGAGCCGATGTGGTGATTGCCACGCCTGGTCGTCTCATCAGTCATTTGAGTTTAGGCAATATCGACCTGAGCCGTGTCTCGTTCTTTATCCTCGATGAAGCAGACCGCATGCTCGATATGGGCTTCTGCGATGACATCCTCCTCATTGCTAAAGCATTGCCGAAAGAGCACCAGACAATCATGTTCAGCGCAACGATGCCTGGAGACATATTGAGCTTGGCACACAGCATCTTACGCAACCCTGTTGAAGTGAAGCTTGCAGTAAGTAAGCCTGCAGACAACATCAAGCAAAGTGCTTACCTGTGTTACGAGCCGCAAAAGCTTATGGTCGTCAAGCGCATGTTCGAGGAAGAGCCGCCTCACAGGGTTATCATCTTCGTGGGTTCCAAGAAGAAGACCAAGGAACTGGCCATCAGCATCATTCGTGCCGGATACAATGCAAGAGCCATGCACAGCGACTTGAGTCAAGCCGAAAGAGACGATGTGATGTTTGGGTTCCGCAGTGGAAAGATAGACATCCTCGTGGCAACGGATATTGTGGCTCGTGGTATAGACATCGACGACATTGCCCTCGTCATCAACTTCGATGTACCTCGTGATGAAGAGGATTACGTGCATCGCATTGGCAGAACAGCCAGAGCAGGTCGAGGCGGCAAAGCTGTTACTTTTGTTAACGACAAGGATATGCTTTTCTTCCGACAGATAGAGCGCTTCCTTGGCAAGGAAATCTACAAGGAAAAGATGCCCGAAGAGTTTGGCGAAACGCCTGCCTATCACTCTTCACCAAGAAGCAAGGGGCACGGAGGAAAAGGCAGATACAGAGGAAAAGGCAGAGGAAAGCCCCATCACAACAAGAAGAAAGAGCAGAATTAATTATGAATTATGAATTCTTAATTATGAATTAAATGAGAAACCTAACAGGTGAGCAATACGCTGCAAGCAAATATATAAAGCTCGATGTCACTGAGCCTATGCCACTCATGGAGTTCCTGATGAAGGAGATGAGCGGCATCAGTCGCAACAAGG
This sequence comes from uncultured Bacteroidales bacterium, assembly GCA_902770725.1. Taxonomy (GTDB): domain Bacteria; phylum Bacteroidota; class Bacteroidia; order Bacteroidales; family Bacteroidaceae; genus Physcousia. The sequence goes on from CACXUA010000022.1 coordinate 11,076, forward strand.
TCAAGGACTTGCTGCAAGGGCACGGCATTCAGGTTGACAGGAAACTCGTGACGCAATACGACTTCATGCTCTCGCCAGGACAAACCGTGCTAGTGAGCCGTCACAAGCGAAGCACAGAGCTGCTAAACAAGTACGTCAAGATAATCTACGAAGACAAAGACCTAATCGTCATCGAGAAGTCAGAAGGAATCCTCAGCATGGCCTCTGCGCCAGGTCAATACTGCGTAAAGACTATCCTCGACGAGTACTTCAAGAAGCGTCATTTCCCTTGCACAGCTCATGTCGTGCATCGTCTCGACAGGGATACCAGCGGGTTGATGCTATATGCCAAGAGTATGGAAATCAGGAAGATGTTCGAGGAAGACTGGCACAACATCGTGTATGACCGCCGCTACGTTGCAGTCCTTTGTGGCGAGATGAAGCAGGAAGGCGGCACTGTTCACTCGTGGCTCAAGGACAACAAGGCTTACATCACATACAGCAGCCCCACAGATAACGGCGGCAAGGAAGCAATTACGCATTACAGACGTGTTGCTACAAATGGTAGATTCACGCTTGCTGAAATGCGACTCGAGACAGGACGCAAGAACCAGATACGCGTCCACATGAAGGACTTGGGCTATCCTGTTGCAGGAGACGACAAGTATGGAAACGGCCTCAATCCGCTTCACAGACTCGCTCTTCATGCCTTCCGCCTCTACTTCTATCACCCCAGAACAGGCGAACCCATGCAGTTCGAAACGCCCCACCCCACTAGCTTTACAAGATTATTTCAAGTTCAAAATAACTAATCATTAAATTCAAATTGAAGATGAAACGCATTAAATCATTCGCAGCCATTGTTGCTGCAAGTCTCACACTCGCTTCTTGCGGGTTCGGAACAACTGGTCAGACTGCTAATGGAACTGGAACCGCAGCTCAAACTGACGCTCTTGGAAGCATTCTGGGAGGTGCTGCTGGACAAGCTGGAGCTGGCATTCTTGGTACTATTCTCGGCAACATTCTGGGTGGCACCACTACCCAGCAGTCTCTTGTCGGCAGTTGGACTTATGCAGGTCCGAAGTTGGTCTTCGAGAGTGAGAATGTTCTCTCTCAGATTGGCGGACAAGTATTGAGCAATAACCTCGAACAGAAGCTTGGCACTTACCTCGAGAAGATGGGCTTCAAGGCTGGCAAATCCGTACTGACCTTCGGTAATGACGGTAATTGCTCCTTCGCTCTTGGTTCTAGGACTTTGCCTGGAACTTACTCTTACGACCAGAAAACCAACAAGTTGACGTTGAATGGCCTCTTCGTTACAGGCCAATTGCCTTGCACCGTTACTGTGCAGAACGGCCAACTCCTGATTCTCTTCGATGCAGACAAACTGCTGAGCATCGCCACAGCCGTCGGTTCGAAAGGCTCCAGCTCTCTTGGTTCCATTCTGGGCAGCTACAAAGGCTTGAAGCTCGGTTGGGCAATGAACAGATAAGAACATCAAGAGATGTAGAGTGCAAACCTCTGCTAAAAAGTGAACCCCAAAAGTATTTTCCGACTTTTGGGGTTCATTTTGTTTATTGACAAATGCAGGCGAATTTGTCTATTTAAGTAACCAAAGTTTACTGGCAATCGTATCCATCTGCTTCTGCTCGCTCTCGCATTCGACTGATACGGGCATCGAAATCAGGATGGGACGAGAATGCCTGAAGCCATTTCTGTATGCGAGAGTTGTTCTCTTGCTCAGTCAGTTTCTTTATTTTAATGAATGCTTTCCCCATAGCCCAAGGGTTTCGCCCATTCTCTTTTAGAAAGTCATATCCGAAGTCGTCTGCTTCCGTTTCATGATAACGCGAGTGCTTTGCAGAGAGAGCTGTGCTGCAAATGGCTCCGATGGCTGATTCAGACAGGTTGGCCCACGTTTCACTTACGGCCCCGATGGCATCGGAAGCAGCACTTCTCAGCAGCGCCCATTTCCAGGCTCGCTTGGAGTGTCGCAAGGCAACATGCCCTATTTCGTGGCCCAAAACACCCAGCAATTCGTCATCCGACAGGATATCCATCAAGGCAGAGAACACGCGAACGCTTCCATCAGGACAGGCAAAAGCATTCAGGTCCTTGGTTTGATAGACCTTGAAGTTCAGCTCAATGCCTTCCGCTTCATGCATACTCGAGGTCAACTTCTGCAAGCGTTTGGTATAGGAACTGGTTGAGGGACAAATCTTATTTTCTTTGTCCATCTGCAAGACTGCTTTATGTACCGTCTCGGCTAGTTCTTCATCAGTTATTGTGAGAGCCTGCCCAGCCTTTAGCGCGCCAGATAAAGCACCAAGCCACCCTTTTTGAGCCATAGATGGAGCAGCCAAGAGAATGGCAATTGCTAAGCTGATGTATCTGAGCATTTTAGGCATGTTGACAAACTACGCGTGTTAAGTTGCAAAAGTTAACGTGTTAAATTGACGAAGTTAACGTGTTAAGTTGGCAAAGTTAACGTGTTAAGTTGGAGACTTACTGCAGGAGGGTTTGTCATTCTCCTACATGGCAAGAGTTATGCCATCTGTTCAGAACTCCAAATCCAGCTTGATGGCGTCGCCGTTTTCCTCTCTTTCAGGAGCTTCGCCTTGCTCGTCCTTGACGAAGTTCAATGCTTCGCGAAGGGCATCCTCGAACTTTCCGAAGTCCTCCTTGAAGAGGAAAATCTTGTGCTTCTCATAGCTGACCTGTGGCATATCCTGAGGTCCGCTCAGCATCTTCTTGCTTTCCGTGATGCTCAGGTACATTTCGCCCTTGCGATTTTGCTTCACGTCGATGTAGTAAATACGCTGTCCCGCCTTGACTGTTCGCGAGAATAGGATTTCGGCTTCCTTGCCTTCAAAGGGTTTCTTTTCTGTTTCCATAATGCTCTGATGTGCGTTTCGCTTGACAAAAGTACGAAATAAAAATGAATAATAAAGCATTTCGTCCATTCATTTCTTCATTCTTTCATTTTTTTTTCGTACCTTTGCGGCGTGTAATACAAAAGCGCTCTATGATAAACCGAGAATTGATACGAATTAAACTTGTGCAAGTGCTCTACTCTTATCTGCAGAAAGGAAGCCGCAACCCCGATGCTTGCGAGAAGGAACTTCTGCTGAGTCTGGACAAGGCCTACGACCTCTACAACTATCTTCTACTGCTTATGGTCGAGGTGAGCCGAATGTCTGTCCGCATGCTAGAAGTGCACGAGAATCGTAGCAAGAAACTCAAAGACGGCATCGTCTGGAGCCATAAGTTCGCAAACAACCGTTTCATCATTCAACTGGAATCGAACCGTCAGCTGCGTGACTACTGCTCGGAACATGAACTCAGCTGGGCTGACCACGAGACTTTCGTACGCAATCTGTATAATAAGATAGAGGAAAGCGACTTCTACAAGAACTATATGGAGAGCGGTACCTCCAGTTACGAAGAGGACCGCGAAGTGTGGCGAGTCATCTACCGTCAACTCATCTGCAACAACGACGAACTCTCCGAACTGCTGGAAGACAAGAATGTCTATTGGAACGACGACAAGGCAATCGTCGATACCTTTGTCCTCAAGACCATCAACCGCTTTAAGGAAACCAGCACTTCAACGCATCCCTTGATGCCTGAATACAAGAGCGATGCCGACCTCGACTTTGCGAAGAAGCTGCTCTATCGTGCCATCATGGGTCAGGAACACTTCAATGAACTCGTTAGCAGCACGACTCGCAAGTGGGACTTCAAGCGAATCGCCCTGATGGACCGCATCATTCTGCAACTCGGACTCGCAGAGATAACGACCTTCCCCAACATTCCGCTGAGCGTCAGCATCAACGAATACGTCGATATCGCCAAGATGTATAGCACGCCCAAAAGCGACAAATACATCAATGCAACCCTCGACGCCATCGCAAAGAAACTGATGGAAGAAGGAAAACTCGTCAAGGAAGAAACAACCAATCAATAATAAAACTATGCTCACATTACTTCAAGCTCAAGGTGGCGGCAATATGTCGTTCCTTTTCATGATGGTCATCATCTTCGCCATCATGTGGTTCTTCATGATTCGTCCTCAGCAAAAGAGGCAGAAGGAAATCCAGAACTTCCGTAACAGCATCACTCGAGGCTCCAGAATCGTTACAGCCGGTGGTATCTACGGAACAGTGAAGGACATCGACGAGGCTGCCAACACGCTCAAGGTCGAGATTGCAAATGGCATCTGCGTCACCGTCGATAAAGGCAGCGTCTTTGCTTCTCCGCAGGCAACAATACAGTAAAAGAAGATGTCGAAAGGCAAGAACCGGTTCAAGCAATGGAAGGACAAGTTGTTCGGACACAAGAGTCACGAACTGCTTGTCTTTTGCTTCTTTCTTGCCGTATCGTTCGGATTCTGGCTCCTTCAAGCATTGAACGAGACGCTTCTTCGCGAGGTGAACGTCCGTATGGAACTCGAGAATGTACCTTCCGACGTAGTCATCATCGACTCGCTCCCCCCTACCCTAAGCGTCACCCTGCAGAACAGAGGTCTTGCCCTTGCGCGACACAGCTTCTCGACCCTCTTTCGCCCCAATCGTTTGAAGATAGACTTCTCCAAATACGACACGGGAAAGAACGATGCTGAGGTGTCTATCCCAAGCTCCGAGATACAGAGGATGCTGGGACAAATCTTCGTGGCGTCCATGAAGATACAGTCCTTCCGACCCGACACGATTCGCTTTGCCTACAATCACGGCCTTTCGCGAAAACTGCCCGTCAAGTTTGCCGGCAAACTCAAAGCTCACCAACAGAACTACATCCAAAGCATTCGTCTGGAACCGGATTCAGTCAAAGTGTTCGCTCCAGCATCTGTCCTCGACACGATGCACGCAGTCTATACCGAATCAGTCCTCTTCGACGAACTTCACGAGCCAAGTAGTTTCACGGTTCCCTTGCGACATCAGAAACTCTTGAAATACGAACCTTCGTTAGTCTCCATTAAGGTCGGCGTCGGTTATTACACAGAGAAGACCGTCAAAGTTCCTATCATCGGACTGAATTTCCCTGCTGAGAAGAAGCTCCGAACCTTTCCTGCACAAGCCAATATCACTTTCAGGATTGAGTCAGGACGCTACAACAAGGTTTCTGCTGACGATTTTGTCCTTGCAACGACCTACGAGGAATTGCTTCAAAACACAGAAAGTAGCAAGCTTGAATTGCACCTAAAGACCGTTCCGGAAGGTGTTTCGAATGTCAGGATATCGCCACGAGAAGTGGATTATCTCATCGAACAAATTGCAGGGGGGACAGGCGAATAACAACAATGAACGGCATTAAGACGATAGGTATCACAGGAGGTATCGGTAGCGGGAAGAGCTACGTTTCTGCCATCCTTCAGGAGAAGTTCGGCATTCCTGTCTATGACTGCGATATGGAAGCCAAACGACTGACTGCCTCGAACGAGGAGATTCGCCAGAAACTCATCGCCTTGGTTGGTCCCGAAGTGTTCGACGGAAACAAACTCAACAAGCAACTTCTGGCCGATTACCTCTTTGCTGATGTCGAGCACGCAAGCAAGGTGAACGCCATCATCCATCCTGTCGTCCTCCAGGACTTCAAGCGATGGGCTGAGGAACAACGCGAAAAGCCAATAGTTGCCCTCGAGAGTGCCATTCTTTTCGAGAGCGGCTTTAACGAGATGGTCGATAAAGTCCTCTTCGTTGATGCTCCAGAAGAGGTTCGCCTTCGCAGAGCAATGCTCCGCGACTCTGCATCCGAGGCACAAATCCGCGCCCGAATGAAGATGCAAAGGCCTGAACTGCATCGTCACCAAGCCGATTTCATCATCGTCAACGACACTCCTGACTACACAAGATTATTGGAACAATTGGCTGCCGCACTTCGCCAAATCGCAAATAATTAAATATTTCAATCGCAAATAAATTGTAAATCGTAAATCATTAAATAGTAAATAAAAAGATGCTCGAAACAATCTTAGCAATCTCCGGAAAGCCCGGACTCTTCAAACTCGTTTCAAGAGGTAACAACAACCTCATCGTCGAAACACTCGATGCACAGAAGAAACGCTTCCCTGCCTTCGCTGCAGACAAAATCATCTCTCTGGCCGACATCGCCATGTACACAGATGAAAAGGAAGTACCTCTCCGCGAAGTCCTGAACAACATCAAGGCAAAGGAAAGCGGCAAAGCCACCTCCATCGACTATCGTAAAGCATCGAAGGACGAACTCTATGCTTTCCTCGGCGAAGTTCTTCCCAACTTCGATGGTGACCGCATCTATCCGAGCGACATCAAGAAACTCATTCAGTGGTACAACATCCTAGTCGAAAACGGCTTGACCGACTTCGATGAAGCCCTTAAAGAAACAGAAGGCAACAACATCGACGACAGGAAGGCATAAAAACTTAACGTGTCAAGTTGCCAAACTTAACGTGCCATCTTTGCAAACTTAACACGTTAACTTTACCAATTAAGCACGCTTAGTTTACAAACTAGGCGTGCTTAATTTCTTTTCCAGCAGTACTACGTTCTCCACATGTTGCGTGTGCGGAAACATATCTACTGGCTGAACCCGCTTCACTTCGTACTTTTCGGAGAGCAACTGAAGGTCGCGAGCCTGCGTGGCTGGGTTACAGCTAACATAAACGATACGCTGGGGGTCGGCAAAGAGGATGGTGTCGATGACATCCTGATGCATGCCGGCACGAGGCGGGTCGGTGATGATGATGTCGGGCTTGCCGTGCTTCTCGATGAAGTCTCGATTGAGGATGTCCTTCATGTCACCAGCGAAGAACTCAGTGTTCTCGATGCCATTTATCTTGGAATTCACTTTGGCATCCTCGATGGCTTCAGGCACATACTCGATGCCGATGACTTTCTTTGCCCGGCTTGCCACGAAGTTAGCGATGGTGCCTGTGCCCGTATAGAGGTCATAGACGAGTGGACCATCTCCCCGCTCCCCCATAGAGGGGAGAGCCTCAAACGCCAGCTCGCGCGCTACCTTATATAATATATAGGCTTGTTCCGTGTTGGTTTGGTAGAAACTCTTCGGTCCGACTTTGAACTTGAGACCTTCCATCTCCAGGAAGATATGGTCGGTGCCGCTGAAGAGCTGTACATCGAGGTCACCTATGGTGTCGTTGAACTTCTCGTTGTTCACCCAAAGCAGGCTCGACACCTCAGGGAACTCTTCGTGCATCCACTTCAACATCTCTAGGGCCTGCTCCTTTAATTCGGAGGCAGAAATCGTGTCGAAGGGTGCGAAGCAGAATTGCATGAGCACCATCAGCTCGCCAGTATTGGAGAGACGAATCATCATGTTTCTGAGTAGGCCACGATGTTCGCGGGCATTGAAGAAGGAGAGTCCGTGCTCGTAGGCATACGCTTGGGCTCCGTTGCGTAGACGATTGTTGATGTCCTCCATGAGCTGGCAGTCCCGGATAGGCAATATCTTGTCGAACGCGCCTGAGGTGTGGAAGCCGACAGCACCGGGCTGTTCGAACTTCTTGCCTGAACGAATCTCCTCTTCTGTCAACCAAATCTTGTCGGCAAACCCGAACTCCAACTTGTTTCGATAGCATCGGGTCTTCTCCGAACCGAGGATGGGCGAACATTCTGGCAAGGGAATCTTGCCGATGCGCTCCAGGTTGTCCATCACTTGCTTCTGCTTGTAGCGAAGCTGCTCCTCGTAGGGAAGTATCTGCCATTTGCATCCGCCGCAAACGCCATAATGCGGACAGAAAGCATCCGTCCTGTGTTCGCTCTTCTTGTGAATGTATGTGCAAACGGCTTCGGCATAGTGATGCTTCTTGCGCGTGACACGAAGGTCAACCACATCGCCAGGCACAACATACGGCACGAAGACCACCAGGTCGTCAATCCTCACAAGTGCTTTACCCTCGGCTGCAACATCCTGAATCTCTACCTCTTTATATATAGGCAATTCTTTCTTCTTTCTTGACATGTTAATGCTTGTTTCGATGTGCAAAAGTACGAATTTTCACGCAAACGGCAAAATTATTCATTATGAATTATGAATTATGAATTATTTACTTTATCTTTGCCGATTGAATAAAAACAAAACATATTTAACATATTCTTATTATGAGTCAAAAACGTGTTTATACCTTCGGTAACGGACAAGCAGAAGGTAATGCGCAGATGCGCGAACTGCTGGGTGGCAAGGGTGCTAACCTGGCAGAGATGAACCACATTGGTGTCCCTGTTCCTCCAGGCTTCACCATCACAACAGACACTTGCAACGAGTACTACAAGGTTGGTCAGGAGAAGATTGTTGAAATCCTGCAGGACGACGTAGATGCAGCCGTAGCTCACACAGAGAACCTGATGCGCTGTAAGTTCGGCGACCCGAAGAACCCGCTGCTCGTCAGCGTTCGTTCTGGTGCACGCGCCTCAATGCCTGGCATGATGGATACCATTCTGAACCTCGGTCTTAACGATGAGGTGGCAGAAGGTATGGTGGCAAAGACTGGCAATCCTCACTTCGTATATGACAGCTATCGTCGTTTTGTACAGATGTATGGCGACGTTGTGCTCGGCATGAAGCCCGAGAATAAGGAAGACATCGACCCGTTCGAAGCCATCATCGAAAAGGTGAAGGAAGAGCAGGGCGTTACCCTCGACAAGGACCTCTCTGTAGAGTCTCTGAAGAAACTCGTCGAGCTCTTCAAGAAAGCCATTAAGGAACAGACTGGTCAGGACTTCCCGACCGACCCGAAGGAACAGCTTTGGGGCGCTATCTGCGCTGTGTTCCGCAGCTGGATGAACGAGCGCGCCATCCTCTATCGTAAGATGGAAGGCATTCCCGACGAATGGGGAACAGCCGTCAGCGTTATGGCAATGGTATTCGGCAACATGGGCGACACCTCAGCTACTGGTGTTTGCTTCAGCCGCGACGCAGGTAATGGCGAGAACCTCTTCAACGGTGAGTACCTGATTAATGCTCAGGGCGAGGACGTTGTGGCTGGTATTCGTACTCCTCAGCAGATTACAAAGATTGGCAGTCAGCGTTGGGCAAAGCGTGCCGGCATCAGCGAAGAAGAGCGCGTTGCCAAGTATCCCTCTATGGAAGAGGCAATGCCTGAGCTCTACAAAGAGCTGGACGCTCTGCAGGACAAGCTCGAGAAGCACTACCACGACATGCAGGATATGGAGTTCACCGTTCAGGAAGGCAAACTTTGGTTCCTTCAGACACGTAACGGCAAGCGCACAGGTACCGCAATGGTTAAGATTGCTATGGACCTGCTCCATGAAGGTATGATTGACGAGAAAACTGCCATTCTTCGTTGCGAGCCTCAGAAGCTCGACGAACTGCTGCACCCCGTCTTCGACAAGCTCGCATTGAGCAAGGCAAAGGTTATCACTCAAGGTCTGCCCGCTTCTCCAGGTGCAGCTTGTGGTCAGATTGTCTTCCATGCTGATGATGCAGAAGCTTGGCATGCTGACGGACACAAGGTTATCATGGTCCGCATTGAGACAAGCCCCGAAGACCTCGCAGGTATGTCTGCAGCAGAAGGTATCCTGACCGCTCGCGGCGGCATGACCAGTCACGCAGCCGTTGTGGCTCGTGGTATGGGTAAGTGCTGCGTCAGCGGTGCCGGTGGCATTAACGTGAACTATAAGAACAAGACTGTCGAAATCGATGGCGTTGTATATAAGGAAGGTGACTACATTTCTTTGAACGGCACAACAGGTCAAGTCTTCGCTGGCGAGATTGCTACCAAGTCTCCTGAACTGAGTGGCGACTTCAAGGAACTGATGGACCTCTGCGACAAGTACACAAAGATGGAGGTTCGCACCAATGCTGACACTCCTCATGATGCTGAGGTTGCACGTGCTTTCGGTGCAAAAGGTATCGGTCTGACCCGTACGGAACACATGTTCTTCGACGGTCAGAAGATTATCGCTATGCGTGAGATGATTCTCGCCGACAGCGTTGAAGGTCGCGAGAAGGCTCTTGCTAAGCTCCTCCCCTACCAGAAGGCTGACTTCTACGGCATTCTGAAAGCAATGGACGGACTGCACGTGAACATCCGTCTGCTTGACCCCCCATTGCACGAGTTCGTACCTCATGATGAAGCTGGTCAGCAACTGATGGCTAAGGAGATGGGCGTAAGCGTCGAGGACATCCAGAAGCGCGTCCTGTCTCTTTCAGAGAACAACCCGATGCTCGGCCATCGTGGTTGCCGTCTCGGCATCACCTTCCCCGAAATCACAGCTATGCAGACACGCGCCATCCTTGGTGCCGCTTGCCAACTGAAGAAGGAAGGCTTCGACCCTCATCCCGAAATCATGGTTCCTCTGATTGGTATCCTCTATGAGTTGAAGCAGCAGAAGGAAATCATCCAGCG
>CACXUA010000023.1 GCA_902770725.1 uncultured Bacteroidales bacterium
CTTTGTACTGCGCGAGGAATGCATCAGGGACATAGAGGGTGCAGTTGCCGTTCGGTGTGCAGTTCTTGGGCATGGGGTAGAACTCTGTGCTGAGCAGATAGGCTTTCTTCCACTTCGCTGCTGATTCGGAAACGAGGCCGAACATGCGGTTCTTGAAGTCATTGGGAACGGTGAACTCCTCAATTCCTGTACAACCAGCAAAGGCGCCATCGTCGATCTTGCTCATCGTGATGCCCATTAGTACGCTCTTGAGCTTCTTGCAGTTCTCGAAGGCTCCTACACGAAGCCACCAGATATGTTCACCGAAGCGTGCCGTTTCGAGTGAAGAGCAGTCCTTGAAAGCATCGACTCCAATGGTGTAGGCATCGACTCGAAGGTTCTTCAGGGCAGTGCAACCCTCGAAGGCTTGGTCGTTGATGACAGGAATCTCGCCCTGGAAGTGTACCTTTTCGAGCGATGTACAACCATAGAAAGCCTTGATTGCGATGTGCTGAATCTGTGGAGCAACCCATACTTCCTTCAGGCTCTTGTTGCCCTCGAACTCGTTGTCGTTGATGCTTTGAATGGTCGAGCCGAAGCCCATCTTCTCTTCCGTGGGGACATACTTGTCGGCACGATGTTTGGCTGTATAGAAGAAGATGTCCTTTGCAGGTGTTTCGGTTGCTTCTTTGTCTGTGACGACTTTGGATGTCTCCTTTGGCTGTTTGTTCTCGCAACTGCAAATGCCTATCAGCAATGCAGCCATCAGAAGAGTCTTTCTCATTGTTCTGTTCATGGTTAGTTTGTTATTATTTAGTCAATATCTTCTTGCCGTTCACGATAATTATGCCCCTTTGCGGCTTGCTAAGGCGTTGGCCTGCAAGATTAACTATCGTTGAGCCTTGCTTGTAGATGTCGGTCCTCTCGGCCTTCTCCGTGATGGATGAGATGTCTGTGATGATGTCTTCGACAGTCATGATGCTAATCTGGCTGGGCAAGTCAAGTTCGCCTGTCCTTGCTGTAGCCTTCAAGTACCATCGGCATGGAGCAAGTGCGGACTCGCCCTTCACCAATGCTCCGTCCTTTACGATGTAGTATTCACCCAATTCTGTAGCTTCGTCTTGAGTGTTGTACCAGCCGAAGAATTGGTAGCTTGTTCTGGTTGAAGAGCAGTCGATGCTATTGATGACGGTAGGATAGATGCAGGTGTTCTCAAAACGTATGGTTTGCTTTCCTGCTTGCTTAGCACGGATGAGGTAAGGCATGTTGGGCTCCGTCGTGTCTCCCTTGAATTCCATGATGTTAAGTACAGTCAGGTCGGCCACGCCGTCGTTGTTGTCGTCGTTTTGAAGGATGCAGTTGATTTCAGCCAGGTCGAAATCTTCCTGAATGGTTCCGTAGTCGAACGAGAAGGGTAGGTAGATGGCTTCCCACCGCCCATTGAAGTCGTGTGTGAAGTCCACAATATAGCCTTCCATCTCCTCTTCGATGGCGAGCGTCTCCATATCGTCAGTTATTGCCATGTACAGCAGCGGCTGTTGTTCGACGGAGAGCAGTTGAAGTTCACCTATCTGCAATTGGTTGCCTCCGTTTACGCTTGTGACTGTGAAACGATAGTTGCTGAAGGCATCATCTGTCTCCGTAAGGTAGAATTGCGTGACATATCGATTGGAGAATGTCTGACCGGTTTGGCTGTCGAGCAATGTCCAAGTCTGGCCATCGTTGCTGCCTTCAAGTGTCCATGAAGCAGGGTCGCGAGTCACTTCGTTCTTGCTGGCAGTAATGCTATAAGTGTTGATGCTGACAGGTTCTGCATAACTGTAGGTAATGCTGACAGGCTCTAAGAAATCGGCGCGATAGTTTGTGGTTCGACTGCAATCATAGATGCGATTGATTTGTTCCGTACTAGATAGACCTTCTGCCGTTGTTGAGACGTCTGTCGGAACAAGCAGCATAGAGTCAGTATCCTCGGCAATCACAGATGCATAGAGTTCGAAGTCAGCAAGGCGAACACTCGTAGTGTCTCCAGTTGCTTGAAGTCGGAACTGTTTGTAAAGCTTGGTTGTGGAAGCCGTGAAAGTAAGTCGAGAGCCACGAGCCGCGAATGTCAGGTTTTTGCTCGAGATCTGGGTTTGCACGCCATCATCGTCTATGCCGTAGAGTACAGCATTTCGTGGGTCGAGCTCAGCATCGTCGGCACACACGAATGAGAAGCCAAGTACTTTGGCGGGAATTGGGACATTCAGAGTCCAATATGGCGTCTCTGCAGTTATGGTGGCATAAGTTGTTCCGTTCTTGTCGATGAGTGCCTCAGCATCGCTGCCATCGCTTGCAAGAATTGTTGCTATCTTCGTGACGTCAGCATAGTAAGTGCCGAAGTCGAACTCTCCAAAGAGTTGCCATTGAGTGAGTTTCGCTTCACCTTCAGTAATCGTCAGACGATAATGGAGGTATGCAGTTCCCGTATTGATGCGATAGATATTCGTGCAATTGTCATAGGGGAAGACGGCTTCGGTCTGCTGGTCGATGACTTTCCAAGTCGTTCCATTTGTGGAGCCTTCAAGTTTCCAAGAGACAGGAGCCTCAGAAGCGACGTCGGCAGTAATGCTATAAGCAGTAAGGGTGTAGTTGCCTTGTGGATGATAAATGGCTGAAACAGGAGTGGTAAGGACTGTTGCACCCTCATGGTCTATGAGTGCTTCGTTGCCTTCATTGATGGTTCCTCCGTCGGCAGTCAGGTCATTACTTTCAATGTATCTGCCAAGCAATTGCCATTCGCTGATGGAAAGTTTCGACTGGTTCTCGCTTAAGTTAAAGAGTAAACGATAATGCGTGTATTCGTTTTCAGTTTGCAGTTCTGCATAATATCGTTCCCCTCGAACCGTGAATGAGGTGTCAGGCTCTTCATGAAGTGTTTCCCAGTTCGTGCCATCGTTGGAAGCTTGCAACGTCCATCCCTTCGGGTCGCCATTGCTGTCGTTTCCAGAGAAGAGCTGATAGCCGTAGAGACGCATGGGTGAGGGCGTTGTGTATTGTATCCAAGTGGCGGAACCTGCCTCAATAGGACCATTACAAGCGCTCGTGAGATCATCATCTGTAAGAGCATTGAGGTCGAGTGGAATAAATGATGTGGAAAGGGTTCCGCCTCCATTCGTGAGGTCTGCAAAGATGGGATTGAGGCTTTCGAACTGCCACCAGTTGATGTTTGTTCCAGTGCCGGAAGAAACGAAGTAAACGTCGTGCACACCTGTTACGGGTTGGTTAATCATCTTCTCAACCGTAGTCCACGTCTTGAGGGCAGGAAGTTCGTTGCCCTTCACGGAGCATAACAAGATGCCTTTCGAAGCATTAGGCTGGTCGAGATAGACATTTATGGTGGAAGTTCCGAGAGAGATATTTATGCGAAAGTTTATGTGGGATGCTGTTTTGTCGCCGAAGTCAACACGGCGATAGCCTATGAAGTTGCTGCTCTTCATGGGGCCCACCATTCCGCCATTATCTTCATCGGCATTGCCTTCGTAGGTGACAGGAGCATTACGGACGAAGTTGAAATCTTCTGCTTCGTTTTGAGCATAAGCGTCATGAGAGTCAACAGCACCAAGGTGGCAATTGAAGGCAGCCGAGATGCAAGTCATGTTGCCTTCGTTGCCAAAATTCTTGTAGCTGTCTCCTTCTTTGTGCCTGAAGTCCTCTTCCGCTTTTGTAAGCCATGCTGATGAGGTTATGCCAGCAGAGTTGCGATTGTTCCAGGCATGATAGGCATTCTTTGCAATCCACGCATAATGGGATGGGTCATTGAAACTCTCAGCATACATTCTTAGGTATCGAAGCATAATGCCCTTGAATCCGCAAAGGTCTCCGCTCACCGTTTGGCAGACATGAATGAGGCCTTGCGAGTTCGCCATGTGCGATTCCGACCATCTGATGATTGCATCGGCATCGTCCTTGAACATTTGTTCTCCGTAATGATTGTAGAGCATGATGGCGGCACCGAGGTTTGTACCCTGATTATAGGTGGAGCACCATTTGTTGTAGTTGCCTGTTGCTTGATCGTAGCTATCCCAAACGGCACCCGTAGGCTTTCCGTTCGACATTTCGAAGAGGGTGCGACGCTCTGCCATATACGTTTTGCGAGCCTTCTGATAGTAGCTCGTATCTGCTTGAGCGATAGCGAGGTAGCAAGCACAAACGGCAGCTGGTCCGTTGATGCAGGAGTTGGTGCCTCTGCTCGTTGAACTGTGCTTCCATTGCAGGAGGTCGTTTCCATAACAATCTGCACGCTTGAACATGCCGTCGAAGTTCTTCTTGGCTGTCGTGCGATACTTCGCTTGTCCCGTCAGGAGATAGGCTCTGACGCATGCGATACACATCCAGGCAATATCGTCGTTGTATTCGTTGTAGCCGCTCACGCCAGGCTGATACCAAGTATCTTTGTTTCGAGCGATGAAGTTTGTGTAGAGATTGTCGAACATAGTGGCGTATTGTTGGTCGCCAGTCGTTTCGAGGGCATCGAGCACAATCTCGAACATTTCTGCATCGCCCCACCAGCCGCCATTTCCGATGACCCATCCCGTGCTAGCTTTCTTGTAGCAACGTGCTTTCCACTTCTCCATCATGTCGTCGCGTTTGTCTTTTGTGAACTCCTTCGTCATGGGCTCAACAACTTCCACAGTCCAAATGATTCGAGCTGAGTCGACAGGAGTGGCAGCAGCAGTATTGACGATTTTCAGCGTGTCGCCATCGTTGTGAGAAAGTGATGCAGCAAGAGCATACTTCTTGGTCGTACCTTGATATATAATGTATTGATCTGTGGTGCCTTCAACAGGAACGAAATCCCATGAACCCCTGCTGTTTGCAGTTGTTTTCTTTAACTGGCCCACATTGCCTGAAGTTCCTGAGGTGACGCCAGCGAGGAATAAGCCGGTATAGTCGTTCTCGAGGAGGAAAGTGCCGTTTGTCTTGGCGGACAGCGTCCAACGTTGGGCATTAACGTTTGTTTCTGTCCACAGTACTGCAAGTGCGTTCTCGTCGAGCGAAGAGTTTCTTACGAAGATAGACTTCCCTCCGTTTACGAGACGAATGGTTTGTCCTGATTCAAAGGCTTGAGCACAGACAGATGTTGCTATTAAAGCAAAAGTGAATAGAGTTCTAAATAGTTTCATAATGCTAACTTTTTGTCGCAAAGTTAGTACTTTTTTGATACAAAGCAAAGGATTCGCTCGGATTTATTCGTTATTTGCTCCGCAATAGGGGCATTTCCCCAACTCTTTGAGTCTTTTTCCGCAGGAACCGCAGATGAATCGAGGCCTGGAACGGCGAAAATAGCGTAGAAGCAAGACGAAAATGAAGAGTGCGAAGAGTATGTAGCTGATGCCCGGACTTAATGCGGCAAGTGTGAAGAGCAAATAGCAGAGGATGCAACAGCCAAGCAAGGAAACAAGATAGAGTAGGGCTTCTCCTGCAGGAAGCAGGCGATAGACCTCTTCTATTGTGGCAAGCGTAAGTACCAAAAGCACCCAAACTGAGCACAGGAAAAGGCTCAGGATAAGCGGAAGCTCGAAGGGATTGAGTGTGGGATGATAGTAGTAGAGCACCCACGTTTCTGGTACATAATGCTGAATGCCTGCATAAAGCAGGGCAGAGGCGGCAAGCGTGATGAGAAGGTAAGTGGGGTAGGGCGAGAGGATGTCGCGAAGGAAGAAGACGTGAGGCTTCTTTCGACTGTATACTTGGTAAAGCAATGCCGCCAAAGAAATGGCGAAGAGGATGCCGAAAAGCCCAAGATGGCGAATGCTGAAGAGGTGGATGAACTGCGAAATGGGGTCGTCTGGCACCACACTCTCGACGAAGTCGTGTTGATGAACCCAACCCATCGTGAACTGGTCGCGAGCCAACTTCACCCACACACTATCAACAGAGTCTTCGGGAATGACAAGTGTCTCAGCTACAACGAGTTGGTCGTTATAATAGATACTCAACTGCTCGCAAGCGGTATCTATCGGGAGGTTGTGAAGGGGCTGGCTGCTTTGCAGATGAAGGCTGTCGGCAGAGAGAAGGAAGTTGTCTCCCACCTCATAAAGCGTCGCATCCTCTTCCTGATAATAGCAAGAGGAGAGGAGAAAACAAGAAGATAGAAGAAGATAGATGAAGAAAGAAGGAGACAGACGACATTTGCGCTGTCCTCTAACTTCGTCGCATTCAGCGACATACCTTCCTTTATATTCTTTTATCTTCTTCATCTCAATACTAACATTTCACATCGTTTGCAGTCGAACTCGAGGCGGAATCGACGCCCATCACCCAAGACGAGATAAAGCGGATCTTGCCATTTACCATCTAACCAT
This sequence comes from uncultured Bacteroidales bacterium, assembly GCA_902770725.1. GTDB lineage: Bacteria > Bacteroidota > Bacteroidia > Bacteroidales > Bacteroidaceae > Physcousia. The sequence continues at coordinate 6,324 of CACXUA010000023.1, forward strand.
TTACCATTTACCATTTCATTTGCGGCTGTCTTCTCCTTCTTACATTGTCCCCAAGCGTGGCGAAGGCAGAAGCGGCAAGTCATGAGTTGATTGGGGATGGTTGAGGGTTGAAAATCAGGCTTTAATGATTGCGGCTTGAAGTCTTCTTTGGCGTTTGTCTGCTCTTCTTTTTCAATCACCTTCCTTCTCCATTCTGCTAGGACGCTTCTCGGGATGAACCAAGGTTGGGAGAAGTTTACGGAAACCTCTTTGCATTGGTATGGAGTGTCGCCCAACTTGCTGAGGACTTCCTTTGTCGAGCCTGTTTGGTCGGTTCGTGCAAGTTGATGTTCCTGAACAAACTCCTCGCTTCTGTTTGTGCCGTCTTCTGCTGTGAAAGTGAGGCGGAAACCTTGCTCTGTCTCTTCAAGCAGGAATCGGGCTGAAATGCGACGCTCAGCCGTTTTGCCGCTCATCAGGTCTTCCCAACCCTTGTCGAAGCTTCGCCAAAGCAAATCGCCTTTTTTAGGCCTCGCCCTATAGGGAGAGGATTGGAGAGGGTCTGCGGGGTAGAGGTGATTCCCTTCTGCGCGATTCACGCGGAAGCCTTGCAGTTTGCCTTCTTCGTCGAGGAAGCAAAGTCCGTCGCCGTTGCTGAAAGTCTCTGTAGATGAAACGATTATGCAATCCCGCCTGACTTCCTTCACGTGCCCCACTTCGCGGCCTCGGCTTTTGGGAGTGTCGGGCGAGGCGAGGTCGTTTGTGCGGCCAAAGAGGAAGTAGTCTGTGTAGCCGCGCGAGAAGCTGCGCGAGAGGTCGGGCTGGAAGGTGTAAGTGCTTGTGCCATAGGAAGAACGCGCAAATTCAGGACGGCGTTTCAGTATGTCGTCGAGGGCCTGACGATAGGCTGCCGTCACGTTCTTGACGTAGGCGATGTCCTTCAGTCGGCCTTCGATTTTGAAGCTTCTCACGCCAGCGTCGAGCATCTTCTCGAGGTGGCTGATGCGGTTCATATCCTTGAGCGAGAGCAGGTATTTGTCCTTGATGAGGGTGTTGCCGTTTGCATCTTCGAGGGTGAATGGGAGGCGGCAGAATTGGGCACATTCGCCTCGGTTTGCGGAACGATTGAAGCAATACTCCGAGGCATAGCATCTGCCGCTATACGAGACGCAAAGAGCACCATGAACGAAGGCTTCGAGCGTCACGTCTGGGACGGTCTCGTGAATCTCCTTAATCTGTTCAAGTGAAAGTTCACGGGCGAGGACTATTTGATTGAACCCTAACTTCTTAAGACGAGCCACATCCTCCTTTGTGCGATTGTCCATCTGCGTGCTTGCGTGAAGAGGAACGGGTGGAAGAGCGAGCCTGAGGAGGGCTTCATCTTGCGTGATGAAAGCATCCACTCCAGCATGATAGAGGTCCCATGCTATGAGGCGAGCCTGCTCCAGTTCTTCAGGGCGAAGCAGGGTGTTGAGTGTGGCGTAAATCTTGACGCCAAACTGATGAGCATAGTCGCAAAGCCTTTGAATGTCCTCGACGGAATTGCCCGCAGCAGCCCTTGCTCCGAAGCGTGGAGCCCCGATATAGACGGCATCTGCACCATGATCTACGGCAGCGATGCCGCACTCCAAGTTGCGGGCAGGGGAGAGGAGTTCAGTGTATCTCATCAATATCGTATGGCGTTTCCTGATAGACGTAGTAGTTGAGCCAGTTCTGGAAGAGCAGATTGCCGTGGCCTCGCCAAGTGACGAGCGGTCCCTTCTCGGGGTCGTCGTCGCGATAGTAGTTGTAGGGCTTCTTGATGGGGAGTCCTTTGCCGAGGTCGCGCTTGTATTCCGTATCGAGCGTGAGGGGCGAGTATTCCGAGTGCCCCGTGATGAAGATTTCGCGTCCTTCGCGCGCCATCACCATCGAGACGCCGCTCTCCTTCCCTTCGGCAATGATGGTGAGTTCTGGCACCCTGAGGATGTCTTCCTTTCGGATTTCAGTATGGCGGCTGTGAGGCATGTAGAAGACGTCGTCGAAGCCTCTGAAGATGGGCATTCGCGGCATGAGCGGCACTTGCGGGAAGATGCCGAACTTCTTCTCCGGCAGCGGGTACTTCGGAATGCCGTAATAGTAGTAGAGCCCCGCCTGAGCAGCCCAACAGATGTATAAGGTAGAGGTAACGTGCGTGCGTGCCCACGCGAAGATGTCGCACAGCTCGTCCCAATAGTTCACCTCCTCGAAGTCGAGGTGTTCGACAGGCGCTCCTGTGATGATGAAGCCGTCGAACTTCTCGTGGCGCATCTCCTCGAAGTCGCGATAGAAGGCCCGCATGTGTTCGATAGGCGTGTTTTTGCTGGTGTGCGCCTTGACCTTCATGAGGTGAATCTCGAGCTGCAGCGGTGTGTTCGAGAGGAGTCGGATGAGGTCCGTCTCCGTCGTGATTTTGAGGGGCATAAGGTTGAGGATGGCGATGCGCAGGGGTCGGATGTCCTGCGCGTTCGCCCTCTCGTTGCCCAACACGAAGATGTTCTCTTTTCTGAGGAACTCTATTGCGGGCAGGCTGTCAGGTAGTCTAAGTGGCATAGAAGTGTAGTTTCGCTTTGCAAAAGTACGACTTTTAATTCAAAATTCAAAAATATTAAATACAAAATGAAGGATAAGCGAGCGAGAGCATCAAAAACACACAACAATCCCCGCCACAGAACAACCTGCAGCGGGGAGTTGGTTTGTTGGAAGAAAATGAATTAAGCCCTTAACATCCGAGGTGGTCAAAACTTTTGACTACCTCTGTCTATCTGTTTCCCTTGGCTCTGTTGTGAGTCTTGCAGAGCATCTGGCAGTTCTCGATGTCCGTGCTTCCACCTTTGCTCCAAGCCGTCACGTGGTCGGCATCCATTTCCGAGAATTTATAAATCTTAGTTCGCACGTTCTCATGTCCTTTGGCGCATTCAGGGCAATTGCTGATGCCTTGCTCGCGGGCTTCGTTCGTCTGTCGTGCATAGACAGTTTTCTTCACACTATCCTCGAAAATGCGGATGTTGAGCAGTTGTTGTTCTGTTTCGCCACCAAGCAGATACTCGAAGATGCCGCGCTTGTTTGTCACGAACTCATCGGCATAGAGTTCGTTTACACGTTGTTGCAAAAGTGATGGGTTATATGAGTTGGCATGATACCTTTCATAGAAGTCTCCCCATTCCAAACCCCGCATCTCGCCTTTAGGCTCTCCGAAGAGTGTCTTTGCCCATTCTATTACTGTATCGAAATAGGTCTTCAACTCTTCTATGCTATCATCGTAGCGGTGCCTGCTCATGTATCCGCCGACATTGTTCTCGCCTTTTGATACCCAAACGAGTGCTTCGTGTAGTATTTCTTGACGATTGGCGTTGCCCTTGATATAGCAGCACCACTTCTGTAGTTCAGGACGACGTGAGTTGCTAAACACCTTTTTGGCTTCTGTCACGAATGGTCCTGAATAGGTTGCGTTGAGCAGTTCCTGTCTGTTCAGTGGCACGCCAGCTATGTTGATGGTTTCGAACCACTCCTTTATTTCCTTTTCTGTGCCGTTGCAGATATATATGAGCAAGCGGTAATTGTATATCTTCTCCTGCTCTTCCTTCGTCAGTCCTTTGAAGTATTGCTCCATGCCGAACTTGTCTTTGATGGCAAACTTGCCTGTGATGAAGCGGCCGATGCTGGTGATGCGCTGCTGGCCGTCGAGTATCTCATAGCGTCCAGGTTCTGGTTCATTGAAATAGATAAGTCCTAAAGGATAGCCTTTCAGTATGCTGTCGATGACTGCCACCTCCTTTTTGCCGTCGTTCTCAATATAGAGGTAGTTGCGCTGATATTCGGGCTGAATGGTCAGTTTGCCAGCCCACCCGAACAGGCCTTTGCCTTCCAACTGGTTATAGACAAAGCCTTCACATATCTCTCTGACCGTCAGGTCTGTCATCAATGTCGTTTGCATAGTTCTATTGCTTTTTGCGGATTATGATTCGTGCATAACTTATCTTGGGCATACCATCTACAATAAGTACAAGATTTCTCATGTTTGCTGTCATGTGACCTGTTCCTCCTGCTTGCTTGTATTTACGTATCCATTCCTCACCGATAGGAGCTATGCCAAGCTCTTCGGAAAAGTCTGTGGAATCCACTCCAACTATCTCAAATTGTTCAGGGCAATACTTGTCAAGGAAAGAACGAGGCACGCCCATAAGTCCTTCATAGTCGGAAGGTATTGCATCATAAAATGGCACTTCAATAGCATCATAATTCTCATAATGCACATATTCTTTCCCTCTTACTTCTTTATGCTTGGAATATAAAAGATTGTCTTCCATCGTCATAAGTGGAAGTGGCTCATGTCTGCGTCCATGATCTATATTTGTGTACCATCTAACACCATTAACTCTCCACAAGAATTGTCCATCTTGGAAGAAGGCATTCTTCTGATTAGACATCTTGGATGGGTCATAGTGTTTTGCGTCTGCAATAAAGAAGGCGGCACCTCCATTAAAGTATGAACTACCCAGCCATACTTTTCCTTCCTTTATATAAGGAAAGATTTCTTTATAGGATACAGCATTGATATTCCCTATAATCACAAACTTCTTTCCTGCTTCCATTATCCAGGCAAAGAACTCCCTAAACAAACTAAACGGAGGATTTGTAATAATGATGTCTGCTTCATCTCGCAAGGCTTTCACTTCATCGCTGCGGAAGTCGCCATCGCCATTGAGGTACGACCATTGCAGGTCTTCGATATTGAAGCGTCCGTCGCCATTTGTGTCCTCGTCAAGCACAAATATCTTGCCGTTGGTGCGGGTCTTGTCGGCATCATAGTAGGGGCTTTCTGTCTCGAAGAGTGTAGGCTCCCATTCCTTTATCTTCTTCGACTCGACGGCGTAGCTTGTACTTATCAACTTCTTCAACCCGAATGCCTCGAAGTTCTGCGCAAAGAACTTGGTGAAGTTGCTCCATTCGGGGTCGTCGCAAGGCAGCAGAACCGTCTTGCCGCGAAACACATTGGGGTCGTACTCCAGATAAGCGTTTATCTCCTTCTGTATGTCCTGATACTGCGTGTAGAACTCATCGTTCTTCGCCGTCTTTGCATTTGCAAGGTTTGTGTTTGCCATAACGATTGATAGTATTCTGCATCGACTATCAATCACGCCGAGACGCAAAAAAGAAGCATGGTGCATCTTATTGCGTTCAGCAAGAGGCGAAGCCTAGGATAACTTGGAACCCCTGTATATGAACAAGAATGCACCACGCTATGCGTGTGCATCGCTATATTCATATAACAGAGGCCAACATGGGCTCACCTGTCACGTATTATTCCGTGCTTGTTATTCCAATTTAAGTTTCCTAGGCTTTCTTGGCTGAACGCGAAATAATAGCGAATGCTTTCTTTTAGCTCGGATTTCTCCCCGAACATGCTGCAAAGTTAGTGATTATTTTTGAATGACAAAAGTATTTTCGAGGAAATGTTTTGTGGAAGGGCAAAAGTTTTGCGTCATCCTTAGCCACACTAAACCATAGCCATCAGTTCCCTGTCAATCTTGTGCAGAGCATCCTTAATGAGTTTTATCTTATATGGCTGGGCGCGTTTCTTCCCATTGGCATATTGCGATAGCAGGCTTTGGTTGATGCCCGAGACACGGCTGATGGCAGCCAGTGACACATATGGGCTGCAGGCTTTCAGCAACGAATGCGCATCCAGGAAATTGTACTCCAACTCATAGTTTTTACCTAAACGACTGAGTTCAGCTTCTATAGCTTTATTCAATTCCTCGAATGTCTTAGCCGTAAAAACCATTTCCCCGACAGTTTTATCAGAGATTGTGGCCATAAAACTATTTTCGCAAATTTGTAGATTTGCTTTTAACTGAACCTCCCTGTCAGACAATATGGGCTTCTTCAACACGGATCGAGGCAGTAATCCCGTCGAGAAGAAATAAGTCTCTATCTTCCCTGCAAGCGCAGTTGGAGTGAGGTTTAGCGCCTCACAGTACTCCATCAGCTCCATTACGCTAAGGCGTCTCTTTCCTGATTCGATTTCAGATACCCGTTCTTGCGTGACGCCTAATATCTTAGCCATCTCCTCCTGAGTTATATGCTGGCATTTCCGCTCTCTCTGAAGCAGAAAGCCAAGACTTTTGCTCCTATCTTTTCTTAGTTTTCTACCCATATCTGCCGCAAAGATAAGAATAATATTTCACTTTATACGATTTTAGGTATAAAAATACCCAAAGTGAACCCATACGCATAATTCATGCGATATGTAGGAGGAGGATTACGACATGATGACAAACAATCTTTCACAACGTTCAAAAGGGGCTCAAATGATGTGTCTTTTCGCAATTCAAACGCTGTATGTACCTTTGCAGCAGCATTCGAGGCTAAGAATCTCAAGCTCTGTGCAGAAGCAGGTGAAATCAAGATTTTTGCATTTTGAAAATCGCATTGATTTTTTACATACTTTTGCCGCAGAAAACAATGGGGAGCAAGGCCTCCCTTGACAAACCCGGAATGAACACTATAATGTATACGTAGAGATAAAAATAAGATTAAAAATAGAATGATGCATCATACCTTTGCGCATGAGAACTCTTCTCTGTCCGGACAAATTGAGAAGAGTAAACCCGGTGGGGTTTTATCTCCGAAAGGTATAAGGGACAAATGGTGTAACGCAGCTACCCGCCAGTCGTGGTAAATGACCGCCATCAAACTGGCATGCGTATGGTCTATAACTTGCTAAAAACAACAGAACATGAAAGCAAGTTATACAGAGATAGGTAACGTTCAGCAGACGGAAGGTCTGACTGGACAAGTAAACAGTCAAGTCCAGACGGTGCAGGGCATCGTGGGCGAGGCTGTAAACCAGAAGACTGAACAGGAGGAGCGACTGGAGCTGCTCCAGGGGTTCCGTATCACTACGCAGACGGAGGTGGAGCCTGAGGCTTACACGCTGAGCGTGGACGGCGTGGGCTTCTTTGCCCGCTGCGACATCCATGCCGTGAAGGGCAAGCAGAAGTCGGGCAAGAGTGCCGTGCTGAAGGTCTGTGCGGCGGCTTTGCTCCGAGGCCAGCAGTTCCGCGTGAAGTCGGAAGAGGAGGAGCCTGTTGCGCTCTTCATCGACACGGAGCAGCAGGCTGCAGACGTGAAGCTCGTCATCGACGAGGTGAAGCAGATGACCGGGCTCGACGACGCGTACATCGACCAGCACTTGCACCTCTTCACTTTGAGGCGCAGGAGCTACGATACGCTGCTCGAGGACTTGCGTCTGCTCATCGAGAACCTGCATCCGCAGGTGGTGTTCCTGGACGGCGTAGTGGACTTCATCCAGAGTTTCAACGACGAGGTGCTGTCCCGAAAGCTCATCCGCGACTTGCTGATGCTTTGCGAAGAGTTTGGCTGTGCCATCGTCTGCGTCTTGCATGAGAACAAGGCTACCGACGACGAGAACATGCGTGGCCATCTGGGTACGGTGCTCTCGCAGAAAGCAGGCAGCGTCTTGCAATGTAAGAAGCTGAAGGGCGGCATCATCAATGTGAGCTGTCCCGATGCTCGCCATGGCACCATGCCTGCCTGGAACATCTCGTTCGACAAGGACGGCCACCTCATTGATGCCGACTTGATGCATCAGCAGGAGGTTCGTGCAGCCAAGCAGCAGCGTGATGCGAAGCGTCAGGAAGAAAGAGGCCTGATAGTTCAGCACCGTCTGGACACAGCGTTGAGTCTGATTCGGATGCATCACGGCAGTATTCCACGCAATGAACTGACTGCCAATCTTATTGAAAGGATTGGTGTTCAGCGTGCTGCTGTTTCAAAGTTTATCACTCTTATGGTGAAAGAAGGAAAGCTTTTCGAATCAGGTAAAAACATCACGGATTCTGCAAACATAGTACTTCCGCTTTGAAGTAGAGCACATGTTCCTGTGATTTTGTTCCTTCCCCCTTATATAGAGGGGGAGGAACGAAAGAACAGAAATGCACTAAGAACGAACAAAAAAACACAATTGATTATGACTACAGATTATCGTTACACACTTGAGACGCCCAGAGTGACTGGACGTCGTCAGCAGAAGACGCGTTGCCCGCATTGCGGCAGGAAGAGCTTCGTACGCTACGTCGATACACAGAACGGCTGCCAGTACATTGCCGACGAGGTTGGAAAGTGCGACCACGAACATTCATGCGGCTACCACTACAAGCCAAAGGAATACTTCGACGACCACGCTTGGATGAAGGAAAAGCCAATCCAGAACCGAGTTTCGGTGCCGCCAAAGCCGATGCCTACTCTCCCTCTGCAACCCTTGCCGATGGAACTCGTCAGCCAAACGCACTCGCCAGCCAGCACCTTCTGGCAATGGTTTTCAACAAAGGCGGCACCACAGCTGGGCCTCGACCCCATGGTCGTGCAGCAAGTCTATGAAGACTACCGCATCGGAGCAGACGAGAAAGGCAACGTCATCTGGTGGCAAATCGACGAGAAGCAGCAGGTGCGCTCAGGGAAAATCATGCGCTACAAACAGGACGGGCACCGCGTTGGCAATCCGAACTGGGTACACAGCGAGCAGAACTTTAAAGACAAAGTTCCAGAAGGATTTGTCCTCTACCAATGCCTCTTCGGACAGCATCTGTTGCCACTACACACCGACGCTCAAGTCTGCCTCGTGGAAAGCGAGAAGACAGCCGTTATCATGGCAGCCAGTCAGCCTCAGTACCTATGGCTCGCCACAGGAGGCTCGAATGCCCTGAATGCCGATAAACTCGAATGTCTGCGAGGCCGACGCTTCACGCTCTTCCCCGACAGCGGATGCCTCGAGAAGTGGCAGAAAGTGATGCAGCAGACCGACCATCACCACTACACCATCTTCGACCAGATGGAGCAATATCCTGCCAACACCGACCTCGCAGACCTCCTCCTAGAGCCCCCATAAAGGCTCATAAAAATAACTATATTTCTCATGAAAATATTTGACAAAATCCTTGCATAATTCAAGAAAAAGTTGTAAATTTGTAGCGTGAAAGATGAGGGAACTACTGCAGGGTAAACTCGGATTTTCACACGTGATGTTTGCAAACTTCACACGTGAACTTGGCCAACTTGACACGTGACGTTTGAAGACGACACTAGGGATAACAAAACAAAAAATTAACCTTAAAAATCTAATGTCATGATTAACTACAGTATTTGCATCATGAGTACCAAACCCGGTACGAAAAAGGCCGACATCACTCAGACGAAGGCCTACGGCACGGCGCAGATGAACGAGAAACTCAGTTTCGACCAGTTCTGCAAGCACATTGCCGACCACAACTCACCCTTCTCCAAGGGTACTATCAAAGGTGTACTGACCGACGCAGTCGCTTGTCTTAAGGAACAGCTTCTGGCTGGCAACAAGGTGAACCTGGGCGACCTTGGCGATTTCCACGTAGAGCTCGCTACGAAGGGAGCCAAGACCACCGAGGACTTTAACGCCAGCTACATCGAAGCCGTGAATGTTCGCTGGACGCCCGGCTCTGGTTTCCAGAACCTCCGCAGCGAAGCAACCTTCCAGCTCGTTCCCGGTCGCGAGGCCCAAGCCGACGCCATCGAGGTAATCCGCAACGAGGATACTATTCAAGGCCTCGAGTAGCCCCCTTGTTTGGACTCAAAAGTACTGCCCTGCAGTTAACATCTGTGGGGCAGTTGCTTTTTTATTATTTTTTCACATCAAGGATTTGCCGGTTTCAGTTTTTTTCCGTAAATTTGCACGCGAAATATGAATAAACAAACCAAAGGTTTGAGAAATACTAACTAAATCCAAATGGAAGATCAAGAAAGAATAATCAAAGTTGACATCCAGCAGGAGATGAAGAAGAGCTACATCGACTACTCGATGTCGGTCATCGTGGCTCGCGCTCTGCCGGATGTGAGAGACGGTTTCAAGCCTGTTCACCGCCGTATCCTCTACGGCATGCGCGAACTCCGCAATTTCCACAGTAGTCCTTACAAGAAGTGCGCCCGTATCGTGGGTGAGGTGCTCGGTAAGTACCACCCACACGGCGATAGCTCGGTATATATGGCCCTGGTGCGTATGGCTCAAGAATGGGCGATGCGCTACACGCTCGTCGATGGCCAAGGCAACTTCGGTAGCGTCGATGGCGACTCTCCTGCCGCCATGCGTTACACCGAGGCGCGCCTCAGTCTGATGGGCGAGGCGATGATGGACGACCTGGAGAAGGAGACCGTCGATATGACCAACAACTTCGACGATACCCTGCAGGAGCCTACCGTCATGCCTACAAAGATTCCCAACCTGCTTGTCAATGGCGCTACGGGTATTGCCGTGGGTATGGCTACAAACATTCCTACACACAACCTGAGCGAGGTCATTGATGCTTGCGTGGCTTATGTCGATAACGAGAACCTCGAGGTGGAGGACCTGATGCAGTATGTGAAAGGTCCCGACTTCCCGACAGGTGCTTACATCATGGGCATGCAAGGCATCCGCGATGCTTACGAGACAGGCCGTGGCCGCATCGTCATCCGCGCGAAGGCCGAGATTGAGAATGGCGACACTCACGACAAGATTATTGTCAGTGAGATTCCTTACGGCGTCAACAAGCAGCAGCTCATCGAGTACATCGCCCAGCTCGTTGGCGACAAGAAGATTGACGGCATCAGCAATGTGAACGACGAGAGTGACTCCGAAGGTATGCGCATCGTTGTGGACCTGAAGCGCGATGCCAACGCCCGTGTTGTCCTGAACAAACTCTTCAAGATGACGCCGCTGCAGACCAGCTTCAGCGTGAACAGCATCGCCCTCGTGAAGGGGCGTCCGCAACTCCTCACGCTCAAGGACTTCATCTCGAACTTCGTGGCACACCGTCACGACGTCACCATCCGTCGCACCAAGTACGACCTGCGCAAGGCTGAGGAGAGGGCTCACGTCCTGAAGGGCCTCATCATTGCCTCGGACAACATCAACGAGGTGGTGGATATCATCAAGAAGAGCAAGACTCCGCAGGATGCTCAACGCGCCCTCGAGGCTCGCTTCGGACTCGACGAGATTCAGAGCAAGGCCATCGTGGAGATGCGACTCGGACAACTCACGGGCCTCAATCAGGAGAAGCTCCACGCCGAGTACGACGACCTCATGGAGAAGATCAAGTACTACAACCAAATCCTCACCGACGACCAGCTTTGCCGCAAGGTGATGAAGGACGAACTCCTCGAAATCAAGGAACAGTATGGCGACGAGCGTCGTACGGAGATTCTGCCAAGCGCAGAAGAGTTCAATGCCGAGGACTTCTATGCCGACGACGAGGTTGTCATCACAATGTCGCACATGGGTTACATCAAGCGCGTGCCCCTGGCAGAGTTCAAGGCTCAAGGTCGTGGCGGCATCGGCGTCAAGGCAAGCTCCACTCGCGACAACGACTTCATCGAGAAGATTTATCCCGCCACGATGCACAACACCATGCTCTTCTTCACAGACCGCGGCCGCTGCTATTGGCTCAAGGTCTATGACATTCCCGACGGCAACAAGCAGGGTAAGGGTCGTGCCATTCAGAACATGCTCAACATCGAGCCGGGCGATGCAGTTCGCGCTTGCCTCTGCATCCGCAAACTCAGTGACCCAGACTTCTGCAAGACTCACTTTGTAGTGTTCTGCACAAAGAAGGGCATCATCAAGAAGACAGAACTGACGAACTACAGCCGCGTCCGCTCGAATGGCATCAATGCCATCAATATCCGCGAGGACGACCAGGTGATTGGTGTTGAGCTGACTAATGGCAAGAACGAAATCATTATCGCCAATGCAGGAGGTCGCGCAGTTCGCTTCGATGAAGACCAAGTCCGCTCTATGGGACGCACTGCAACAGGTGTGCAGAGCATCATCCTCGATGCAGACCCACGCGATCAGGTTGTCGGCATGTGCATCATCAACGAACCCGAGACGGAAAGCATCATGGTGCTCAGCGAGAACGGCTTCGGCAAGAGAACCAGAGTGAAAATCGACGACGAAGATGTCTATCGCAAGACAAGCCGTCATGCTAAGGGCGTCAAGACCCTCGACATCACGGATAAGACAGGCTATCTCGTTGCCATCACCGTTGTGAAGGACGAAGACGACCTGATGATTATCAACAAGAGCGGCACGACAATCCGTCTGCATGCCGACGTCATCAAGGAAACGAAGAGTCGCGTCACTCAAGGTACAAAGGTCATTGAGCTGAAGAAGCGCAACGATGTCATCTCGCACCTCAGCGTCGTTCCTCGTGCAGAAGACGAGCCAGAGGTTACCGAAGGCGAAGAGGCTCAAACCGAAGAGAATCAGACGAAAGAACAGTAGAAGTTTAACCATTAAAAATTATAAAGGTATGAAAAAGATTATGCTTTCGATGGCACTGCTCTTCTGTGTCGGTACCATCATGGGACAGGTTGATAAGGCAGCCCTCAAAGCCGCTCAGAAAGAAGCCAAAGCATTAATGGCAGAGGCTCTGAAGATTGACCAAGCCATTACGACCAAGATAAACGAGAAGACTGCTACGGACGATGAGATTCTCTCGGAGTGCAAGAAAGGTCAGGCCCTCGTTCGCAAAGCCCTCAAGAGTGGCGGCATCGCAGACAACAAACTCGGCGAAGCCTACAAGACTTATGCTGATTTCGCTCAGTTCCCCAATAATGTGATGCTGAACGTATCCCAGAAGAAGGAACCTTTCGATACGGCTTTCTACTATTCAAACCTCAAGACTTTGACCTCCGCCCTGCAGGGTGAGTTGAAGAACACCAAGGTTACGAAGGGCGAGGCAGGCAACGAGAACTACTTGAAAGGCAAGAAGATGGCTCTGGCACAATGTGCAAACTTCTATCTCTATGCTGCTCAACTCTTCAGCGAAGTTGATAAGCATAACGAGACCTTCGCTGCCTTCGAAACGGCAATGAACTACAAAAACCTCTATCCCGAGGTTGCAGATCTCGTGAAGTTCCAAATCCCCGAAGAGCAAATCGCTTTCTTCGCATTCCACACAGCTCACGAAGGCAAGATGTACGACAAGATGGAAGCTCTCTATGACAAGGCAATTCAGTTCGCAGAAAATGCCGAAGCCACAAAGAATGTGATGATTGAGTCGTATCGTGAACGCGGCGATACCCTCGCCTGGGCAAACAAGGTTCGCGAGGTGACTATCGCTGACCCGCAAGCAAACGACACTTACATCCAGATGCTTATCGCCTACTACCTCAAGAAAGAAAAGGAAGAAGGTTCCGAAAGCAATCTCCTCCTGCCTTACGTTGACGAGATTCTGGCAAAGGACCCGAATGTTCTTATCGCTCAGTACGGTAAGGCCTACAAATACTTCGACAGCGAGAAATACGACGAAGCTTTCGAGGCTTACAAGAAGTGCACGGAAATCAAGGACGACTATTACGACGCATGGTATCAGTGCGGACTTTGCAAGTATCGTAAGGCTCTGGCTCTGAATGCAACTGTCAGCTCAATCAAGAACCAAGTTGAAGCAAAGAAGACCCTCGAGAAGACGAAGAGCCTCTTCGGCGAAGCAATTCCTTTCTTCGAGAAAGCTCGCGAATGTGCTCCAGATGAACCCATGAAATGGGCATTCGAGCTTCGTCAGTGCTACTCTGTAACGGGTCAGGCTGCAAAGGCTGCCGAAATGGATAAACTGCTCTAATTCTCAGTCCATAGTTCATAATTCATAGTTCATAGTTATGAGGTGGGTATTGTTCCTTACATTCTTGTTTCCAGCCTTTCTGACGGTTAGCCCTGCCAAAAAAGCGAAGACAGAGAAGGCAGAGAAGCCAAAGCAGGAAAAGCTTTCAACGCTCTTCAAGAACGCAAGGAATGCAGTAAAGAACCAGAAGGACCAGGATGCTGCTCGCAAAGCTCTGCTTGATGCGCTAAGCCGCCCTGAACTTCAGAACAAGCATAAAGCGAAGATTTACTATTCTGCTGCCTTGCTCGAGGAATCCGTCAATGCCGTAGAGAATCGGAAGGCTTACCTCAAACAACCTTACGATACGGCTAAGTTCTTCAACAAGCTGTGCGATATGTATGGGCAGCTTCGCCTTTGCGACAGCGTCGATGTGCTTCCGAATGCAAAGGGAAAGTGCCATCCTGCTTACAGGAACAGGACGCATTCCCTGCGCATGAAGCATGTTCGCAATATGTTGGGCGGAGGAAAGTTCTTCCTTGCAAAGAAGAACTATGCAGCAGCTTATCCTTTCTTCGACAATTATTGCGAACTCTCACCTGATTCGAGCGCCACGCTTTGGGCAACAGTCTCGGCTTTCCTCACAGACAACTATGCCGGAACGGTGAAGCATGCCGATGCTGCAATCTCTTATTGCGACTCCTCTACCGCAGCCATCCTGCAGGAATACAAGGTTCGCTCTTACGGAGCTCTCGGTAATGATACGGCTTGGCTCG
>CACXUA010000024.1 GCA_902770725.1 uncultured Bacteroidales bacterium
AAGGCGTAAGTCGCAGTAAAATAAGGAGATAGCAGAACCCCAAAACGCCGCCTGCGGCGATTGCAATTTCCGCGTGCGGCGTTGGCCATTTCCGCGTGCGGCGTTGGCAATCGCCGCAGGCGGCGTTTTGAAGCCTCGCTGCAGGCGTTTTTTTGAGCCACAGAAAAAGGGAAAAAACATGACTCGCAAACAGCTATATCGCGAAGTGGCGACTTACTTCCGGCAGGCAATGCCGGAGGCCAAGACGGAGTTGCACTACGACAATCCCTTCCAGTTGCTCGTGGCCGTCATCCTCAGCGCACAATGTACTGACAAACGCATCAATCAGGTCACACCCCGCCTCTTCGAGGACTATCCCTGTGCCGAAGCGATGGCTTTGGCGAGTCCAGAAGTCATCTACGACTACATCCGCTCCGTCTCCTACCCTAACAACAAGGCCAAGCATCTGGTCGAAATGGCTCGAATGCTTTGGGAAAAGTATGGCGGAGAAGTGCCTCAAGACCTGAAGCAACTAACTGAACTTCCGGGAGTTGGCCGCAAGACTGCAAACGTTGTGCTAAGTGTTGTTTGGGGCGAGGCACGCATGGCAGTCGATACCCACGTCTTTCGCGTCAGCCATCGACTCGGACTTGTGCCCGATTCATGCAAGACTCCGCTCTCTGTCGAGCAGATGCTCACCAGATATTTCACTGAAGAAGAGATTCCTGATGCACATCATTGGCTCATCCTTCACGGCCGATATACCTGCACAGCCTTGCGTCCGAAGTGCGACAAATGCGGTCTCACCCACCTCTGCAAAACGTATCGAGGGAATATTCGGAGTTAAAACTTGCACATTTCGAAGAAATGTCGTACCTTTGCCGGGCAATTAAGTATCATCAACATAACATTAACATTATGACTATTTCTGAGTACAACTTTGCCGGTAAAAAGGCAATCGTGCGCGTTGACTTCAACGTGCCCTTGAATGAGAATGGTGAGATTACGGACGACACCCGCATTCGCGGCGCCCTCCCCACCCTGAAAAAAATTATTGCAGACGGTGGCGCAGCCATCATTATGAGTCACATGGGTAAGCCCAAAGGCAAGGTAAATCCCAAACTTTCCTTGGGTCAGATTCGTGCAGCCGTAGAGAAGGCTCTCGGTTGTCCCGTTTCTTTTGCTCCCGATTGCGCTAAGGCTCAAGACGCAGCCAAGGCTCTGAAGATGGGCGAGGCTCTCATGCTCGAGAACCTCCGCTATTATCCCGAAGAGGAAGGCAAGCCCGTCGGCATCGACAAGGAAGATCCCGCTTACGAAGAAGCCAAGAAGGCCATGAAGGCAAGCCAGAAGGAATTTGCCAAGACACTGGCCAGCTATGCTGACTGCTACGTGATGGATGCCTTCGGTACGGCTCACAGAAAGCACGCTTCGACTGCCGTCATCGCTGATTATTTCGATGCAGACAACAAGATGCTCGGTTTCCTGATGGAAAAGGAGGTACAGGCTGTTGACAATGTTCTCTCGAACATCAAGCGTCCCTTCGTAGCCATCATGGGTGGCTCAAAGGTGAGCAGCAAGATTGGCATCATTCAGAACCTGCTCGGCAAGGTAGATAAGCTCATCCTTTGTGGCGGTATGACCTACACATTCTCCAAGGCTCACGGTGGCGAGATTGGTGACTCGATTGTCGAACTCGACAAGCTCGACGTTGCTCTCGACGTGGAAAAGACTGCAAAGGAGAACGGCGTGGAACTCGTGCTCGGCGTGGACAGCGTTTGCTGCACCGGTTATGATTTCGGCACATTCAGCGTGAAGCCAGGTGCTCAGATTAAGGTATTCCCCAGCAACGCCATTGAGGCAGGTTGGGATGGACTGGATGCAGGTCCAGAAAGTCGCAAGAAGTTTGCCGAAGCCATCAAGGGTGCAAAGACCATCCTTTGGAACGGTCCTGCTGGATGCTTTGAGTGCGAAGACTTCACAGCCGGCTCTCGTGCAGTAGGTGAGGCAGTTGCTCAGGCAACAGCAGAAGGTGCCTTCTCCCTGATTGGCGGTGGTGACAGCGTAGCTTGCTGCACTAAGTTTGGTCTGACAGACAAGGTCAGCTACATCTCTACCGGTGGTGGTGCTCTTCTCGAGGCCATCGAAGGTAAGGTTCTTCCTGGTGTGGCTGCCATCAAAGGCTAAGATTTGAAACAAATTCTACTGGCAATCATAGCCACAATCATGCTGGCCTCCTGCTCTCACAGACAGGAGGCCACGCAATTTGATGCAGACAGTACGGGCATCGACACTACCCTCTTGTGCGTTGCCGTCATGCCTGCCATGAATTGTTTGCCAGTCTATTATGCGGAAAGAACTGGCCTCGCCGACAGTATTGGCTTGGAGATGGAGATTCTTCGATACAAGGCACAGATGGACATCGACACAGCTATTATCAACGGATATGCAGACATCGCTTTCACAGACCTGATTCGTTGCGCAAAGCTTGGCAAGCAGGGCGTCACGATTACACCTTTTGTGAGCCTTGACGAACCACTTTCCCTCATCTCACTTAAGACGAAACGTGTGAAGCAGGTCAACCAGATGAAGGAGCAAATGGTTGCCATCAGTCGCCTTTCCGCCACAGATTATTGGTGCGACCGAGTGCTCGACGAGACACATACAAGCTACGACGACATCTACCGTCCGCAAATAAATGATGTCCAACTCCGTGCCGACATGCTTCGTTTGGGCCTCATCGATGCCGCAATAATGGGGGAACCTTACGCTACTTGGATGACGATGTTGGGGCACAAACGACTCTTCCAATCGAAGGACAAGCAGCCTCGACTCTACGCTTGGGCAGCCA
This sequence comes from uncultured Bacteroidales bacterium, assembly GCA_902770725.1. Classification (GTDB taxonomy): domain Bacteria; phylum Bacteroidota; class Bacteroidia; order Bacteroidales; family Bacteroidaceae; genus Physcousia. The sequence goes on from CACXUA010000024.1 coordinate 2,831, forward strand.
GAAATTCGGCAACAAAACACCAGCAAAGATTGTTCCGCACACTTTTGGACGAAGCCACCCAGCGCATGAGCAGAGCAAGTGAAGCAGATTTGCTGCGAGACATCCTGAAGCAGGACTTCGGAATGCCTGCCGAAGCAGTTGATTCTCTTGAGTTGCAGCCGCTTAAACCGCTTTCAAACGTTCGCCAAAGCGATGTCGAGGAAGCAGAGAACTGGCTTAAGAATAAAAGTATTATTAAGAGAGTGAAACGATAAGAAACGTGACCTTCTTTCTTATCCTTTACATCTATACATTTCATATTTTATTATGATAGACGCCAAGACACTTCGTCTCGTCACGCAAAACGGGCTTCAAGGGTTCGCCCAAGGTTGCATCTTGGACGGCATTGCTGCTCTTCGCACGCTCCTTCCCTATTGTGCTGCGGAGACGATCCTCTGTGCCGAAGCCGAAAGTCTTGAGAAGAACTATCATTACATGCTTTCGTTTCTGCGTGGCGGAGGCAGCGACGAGAAGCGAAACGACGTGCAGGCAAAGATTCAGAGACAAGGTGTAGCACTCTTGGAGCAAGCCAACAGAGCCATTCGAATCAGCCTTGGCGGCGACCTTTACTGCAATGCCTTGAGCCGATTGAATGAGACTTATGGCGCACAAAACGTGCTCCTCGACAAGTGGAACAGCATCCTCACGCCCGAAGAGACCAATGATGTGCAGGACGACCTCTTTGACCTCCTGTGGACTTCACCTTTGTGGACAGCCGAGGATACAGCATTCTGGTACGACTTCCTCATGCGACAACGGGAGATGGTACAGCAACATCTCGAGGGAGCAATCTTCCTTTCCTTGTGGGAACACTATGATGCCGAGAAGATGCAACTGCTTAATCTTCTGGCAGAAAGCGAGTGCCAACGCACACACATTCAGGCCGTCAGCCACCTTTTGCTGTTGAGGATTCGCCACAAAGATGTGGTTCCCCTGATGCCATCACTACCCAAAAGTCTCCTTTCCCGCAAAGGGAAGAAGCAGGTCGTTCAGGTGCAATACGAATTCCTGCTGATGCTCATCTCCGAAAAGGACTTGGAGAAGGAAGTGAGAGAAGCGGAATCCGTCACGAAAGAACTGCTCTCGGGCAAAGAGGCAGTGAATGCCGACAACATCAAGAACATTATTTCCTTGCGCGGACGATACCTTAGGAACCGCCTCCAGCGCGGCCTCGACATCAATCTCTCCAAGATCCCCTTGCTCCATAACTGCAAGTATTTGCGGCGAGAGGCACATTGGTTCATGCCTTTCGACAAGACGCATCCCCTCTTCCAATCGGTCATGATAGACGAGAAAGGCAACGAGAAGCGGCACCTCTCCACTATGGTCGATTTCATCCTGGATTGCGATATCGACAAGATGGCGACCCTCTACCTCGTCAGCCACGATAATGACTTCTCGAAAGCCATAAAGCAATTGGACGAACAGGAACTGCCCGACATGGAGAATGCCGTGATACCCGAGTACACGTTCCGTTTCGTCATGCAGGACCTCTTCCGCTTCTTCGGACATTCTCCCCTGCATTCCCAGCTCATCAACCCTTTCCGAGATAATGTCACGCTGTTCGACTTCCCAGAAATTGCCGCTTTGTTCACCATCGAAGATACCGTCAGTTGCTGCAAATTGCTCTTCGAAATTGGGCGATACAAGCAGACGATAGCCATCCTCGATGATGCCATCAATCGTTTGGGAGCCAGCGCCTCGGCTTTGCTTCTCAAGGGACAAGTGCTGAAAGAACTGAAGAAATATACCGAAGCCATCAGTTGCGGGCGAAGTGCAGAAATGTTGGAGCCTGAGAACGACGACATCCTTCGCTTCCTCATCGAGTGCTACGCCTGGTTGGGGCGCCACGAAGAAGAGCTCGAATACCTGCAGAAACTCTCCGAAGTCATGCCCGAAAACAAGTCGCTTCCCCGCCTTATCGCATCCGCTATAGATAAAGTGGGACGACGCGAGGAAGCCCTCGCCCTCTTCTTCAAACTTGATTATGAGGCCTCAGAGGACGACAAGGACTACGAAAAGCTGGTCTCCTCCATTGCCAACACAGCATTGGCCCTCGACAAACTCGATATTGCAGCGCGTTACACGAAGAAAGAACTGGACCTCAGCAACAGCCAGAAGTGGGAGGCTCACCTCAGGTTGGGACACATCCGCTTGCTCCAAAACAACTGGAAAAGCGCAATAGACAGCTACGAGCAATACATCAACTGCTTCGTCGAGCAACTTGTACCCGATGCAACCATCGCGATTGCCAAGCTCCGCGACAGTTGGGAAATGCTCATCCAGAAAGGCATCAAGAGAGAAGACCTCCTGCTCATCCACGACATCCTGCAAACCTCTACAGACGCCACTTCCAAGAACGTTTCTGCACAACCCACGGAAGGATAGAAAACTTGGCACGCCATCTTTGTAAACTTGGCACGCCATCTTTGCGAACTTGGCACGTTATCTTTGCAAACATGGCACGCCATCTTTGCAAGGTTAACACGTGTACCTTTCAGAGCAGGTTAACTTCCTTGAATGGATAGGTTAGTGAGATTAGAGAGAGCAAAGCATTAAAATATCTTAAATATTTTATTAAAATAAGACATTTAGGACAATTCTGTGTGCCATTTAGGTTACCCTATTGCTCCCGATTTCATATTTTTTTCGTACCTTTGCCGCGCAAAATTAACAAAAAAAACCAATCAAGACTACATATTCTATGAGAAAAACATCAACTCTTATCATGACTCTGTCATTGATAACTATGGCTTTTCTGTCTTCTTGCAGCGGCAACAAGACTCAACAACAGATGCCAAGCGCCAACTTTAAGACGATGACCGTCCAGACGCAAGAGGTGACCATGACCACGAACTACAGCGCTACCATTCGCGGTAGGCAGGACATCGAGGTCTATCCGCAAGTGGCCGGCACCCTGCAAAGGCTGTGCGTTACGGAAGGTCAGAAGGTTGCGAAGGGTCAGACGCTCTTCATCATCGACCAGGTTCCCTATCAGGCTGCCTTGAATACCGCTTTGGCTTCACAGCAGGCTGCCAATGCAAGCCTCGCTACTGCCCAGCTGAACTACGACAGCAAGAAGAAACTTTTCGACGACGGCATCATCAGCGACGTTGAACTTCAAACGGCTCAGAACACACTTCTCAGTGCCAAGGCTCAGGTTGCTCAAGCAAACGCTACGGTTGTCAACGCTCGTAATAGCCTCAGCTACACGGTTGTGAAGAGTCCCGCAAATGGTGTTGTAGGCACACTTCCCTACCGTCAGGGCGCCTTGGTGAGCAGCGCTATGCCCCAACCTCTCACAACTGTCAGCGACAACAACCAGATGTATGTCTATTTCTCGATTGCTGAAGGTCAGCTCCTCAACATGACTCGCGAGAGCGGAAGCGCAGAAGCAGCTATCGGAGCAATGCCCGACGTGAAGCTCCTGCTCGTGGATGGAAGCGAATATCCCTACAAGGGAAAAGTGGAGAGCGTGAGCGGCGTGGTTGACCGCAGCACAGGAACTGTTCAGGTTCGTGCCGTCTTCGACAACCCTGAGAAACTCCTGCACAGCGGAAGCACCGGCACTGTCGTCATTCCTACTACTTATAAGGACCAGATTGTTGTTCCTGTAACCGCTACAGTTCAAATGCAGGACAAGTTCAAGGTCTATCTCGTGGATAAGGACAACATTGCTCACGAGCAACTTGTCACCACAGAACCTCTCTCGAACGGAAAGGAATATGTGATTAAGGACGGCTTGAAGGTGGGCGACGTCATCGTGGCAGAAGGCGCTGGTATGCTGAAAGACGGACAAGACATAAAGCCTAATAAGGATTAGGGATTAAGGATTAGAGATCAAAGTTATGAAAGGTAACATCTTTATAAAGCGACCCGTAATGGCCATTTCGATAGCCATTATGATTCTTTTGGTCGGCGCCATATCATTCAGTTCCCTGCCTTTGGAACAGTATCCGGACATCGCTCCGCCAACGGTTAGCGTTTATACCACCTACACAGGTGCAAGCGCGGATGCCGTGATGAATGCCGTCATTCAGCCACTTGAAGAGGCTATCAATGGCGTGGAGAACATGTTGTACATGAGCAGTACTGCCACGAACTCAGGTTCTGCCACTATAAACGTCATCTTCAAGCAAGGCACCGATCCGGACATGGCTGCCGTCAACGTGCAGAACCGTGTTTCGAGGGCGCAAGGTTTGCTGCCCTCCGACGTGACGAGGGTTGGCGTGCAGACCATGAAACGCCAGACGTCTTTCCTACAGATTGACGCTCTTTGCAGCGAAGACGGCAAGTACGACGAGGACTTCATCTCGAACTATCTGGACATTAACGTCATCCCTCAAATCAAACGTGTTGAGGGTGTGGGCGATGTCATGCTGCTGGGCGGCACATATTCGCTGCGCATCTGGATGAAGCCCGAACTGATGGCACAATACGACGTCATTCCTACCGACATCTCGAATGCTTTGGCAGAGCAGAACTTGGAGTCGCCTGCCGGACAACTTGGTGAGAAACCCGTGAACGGTACCCATGGCGACGGCATCGGTAACTACTATCAATATACCCTGAAGTACAAGGGACGTCTGAAGGAAATCTCAGAGTTTGAGGACATCGTGATACGTGCCAATCCGGACGGCACACTGCTTCGGCTCAAGGATATCGCAGATGTGGAACTTGGTGCCGTTAGCTACGCCTTCCATGGTGAAGCGAATGGTCATCCTGGCGTCACTTTCCTTTGCTTCCAGTTGGCTGGTGCCAACGCAAAGGAGACGAACGACCGTGTAAGCGCTAAACTGGAAGAATTGAGCAAAGACCTGCCGAAAGGCATGAAGTTCGTCAAGATGATGTCGAGCAACGACTTCCTTCTGGCATCCATCTCGAATGTTGAAGAGACCTTGTTGGTTGCCATTCTTCTGGTGGTACTCGTGGTTTACTTCTTCCTGCAGGACTTCAAGGCGACCCTCATCCCCTCGATATCTATTATCGTTTCCTTGGTCGGAACGTTCGCCTGCCTTTCCATGGCTGGCTTTACGCTTAACTTGCTGACGCTCTTTGCCCTGGTACTTGCCATCGGCACGGTGGTCGATGATGCCATCGTGGTTGTGGAAGCCGTGCAAGCGAAGTTCGATGCTGGCTACACAAGCCCTTACGAAGCAACTAAGGATGCGATGAGCGATGTGACGATGGCCGTAATCTCCTGTACGTTTGTCTTCATGGCTGTGTTCATTCCAGTCAGCTTTACAGGCGGAACAGCAGGTATCTTCTATACACAATTCGGTTTAACGTTGGCAACAGCAGTCGGCTTGTCTTGTGTCAGCGCCCTTGTGCTCTGCCCTGCCCTTTGTGCCATGATGATGCGTCCTGCAAGCGAGGAACGTCGCAAAGGTTTCTTCGGAACCATCAACTACCGCACTCGCCTCGCTTATGAAGCAACCTATACGGCCATGATGGAAAAGTATGCGAACGTCTTGCGACGCATGGTTTCCCGCAAGGTAAGGTTCTATGTTTGCTTCGGAGCCCTGGCCGTCGCAGTTGTTGGCATGCTGTTCTTTGCAAGTCACCTGCCTGGCGGACTCGTTCCAAGCGAAGACCAGGGCGTCTGCATGATGAACGTGAGTGCTGTTCCTGGCAGTAATGTGGCTTCGACCTACAACGTCATGAACAAGGCACAGAAGATTATCGAGGAAGTTCCCGAGGTAAAGGACTACACGAAGGTTGCCGGCTATGGCTTCATGTCTGGTCAAGGCACCAGCTACGGCATGTCCGTCATCCGACTGAAACCTTGGGGCGAGCGTCAATACGGCATTGGCTTCGGCATTGCAACTCTGGCACTTCTGGCATTCATCATAGCCTTGATAGTCTTTATCAGAGGCCTCATCAAGCGGAAGCACATTGGCAAGAAGGCTTTGGCATTTGCCATCATTACAGTCTTGGCTGCCTTTGCTTTCCTGAACTATCATCCGCTCGACAACATGATGAGTTCGAGCACCATGGTAGCCAACGCAAAACTGAATGCCCGACTGCTGAAAGAGATACCCGAGGCACAGTGCTTCGTCTTCGAACCTGGCATGATTCCCGGCTACGGCATGGGCTCTATCGAGCTTCAGTTGCAAGACAAGACGGGTACTGCCGACAAGGCGCTCTTCTTTGATTACACCAAGAAGTTCATTACAGAACTGAGCGAACATCCTGAGGTTGGCCGATGCATCACAACCTACGAACGCAATTTCCCGCAGTTCCAGGTCGAGGTCGATGCTGCACAATGCAAACGTGCAGGCATTTCGCCAGCAACCGTATTGAGCGCTTTGGCAAGTTATTGCGGCGGTTCGTACGTGAGCAACATGAACCAGTTCTCGAAGGTTTATCGTGTCATGCTGCAGAGCAATCCGCAAAGCAGAACGACCGAGAGCGACCTAAGCAACATGTTCATCCGCAACAACGGGCAGATGGCTCCCTTGAGCCAGTTCGTAAAACTGACGCCCGTCCTTGGTCCCGAGATTGACAACCGCTTTAACCTATTCAGCTCTATCTCCGTCAACGTGACAGCCAACACGGGTGTCAGCAACACGGAAGTCATGAAGGTCATCAAGGATGTGCACAAAGAAGTGTTCCCCGAAGGCTACAGCTACGAGTATGGCGGCATGGCTCGCGAGGAGGCAGAGACCCTCGACAGCTACGACACCTACCTCACCTACGCCATCTGCGTCATTCTCATCTTCCTCATCCTGAGCTGTCTCTACGAAAGCTTCCTCATCCCCTTCGCCGTCATCTTCTCTGTGCCTGCAGGCCTGATGGGAACCTACGGCTTTGCTTGGCTGTGGAATACGGGCTTCAACTGGACAATAACCATGAACGGACAGGCAGCCCCGATTGGACGCATGCTGTTCATGGGACAGATTGAGAACAACATTTACCTGCAGACGGGCGTCATCATGTTGATTGGTTTGCTTGCCAAGACGGCTATCCTTATCACGGAGTTCGCACTTGAGCGCCGCAGGAAAGGCATGGGCATCGTGGAGGCCGCCTTTGCTGCTGCCGAAGCACGTTTGCGCCCAATCCTCATGACGGTGTTGACGATGATTTTCGGTATGATACCTCTCGTCTTTGCAACTTCACCGTGCCTCTCTTCTTCATCATCTTCGAATACCTGCAGGAAAGGATTCGTCCCGTCATGCACGAAGAAGCCGACCAGCAGTTCCTTAAGGAAAGAGAGCGTTCGCAGAGAGAAAAGCAAGAATCAGATAACAAGAAAATAAGAGAATAAGAAATGAGCATATACATTAAGAAAGCCTCCCTTTGGGGAGGTTTGGTGGGGGCTATACTTCTGAGTTCCTGCCAGCTCTACAAGAACTACGAGCGTCCTGCCGACATCATTACCGACGGCATTTATGGCGACATGCAAACCGCTGGCGACAACAGCCTGGGCGACTTGAAGTGGCGCGACATCTTTACCGACCCCAAGCTGCAGGTACTCATCGAAAAGGGTCTGCAGAACAGCGACATGAAGAATGCCGAGCTGAGAATCCAGGAAGCCGACTATGCCCTGAAGTGCGCCAAACTGGCCTACATCCCAAGCCTCTACTTCAATCCAAGCGGTACCATCAGCAAGGCATGGGACCCTTACGACCGCAATGACTATGCCGCCAGCAAGACCTATTCCCTGCCGGTTCAGATGAGTTGGCAAGTGGGGAGCATCGGTTCGCTGCGCAACAGCAAGAAGAAGGCCGAAGTGACGCGCGACCAACTCCGCAACGCCAAGCAAGCCATTCAGGCTCAAATCGTTGCAAGTATCGCCTCGATGTACTACAACCTCTCGATGCTTGACGAGCAACGGCTCTTAACGGTGCAGACGGAAGAAAACTGGGGCAAATACCTGCAGATGCAACAGCAGTTGATGAACGCAGGTCAGAGCAACATGGCAGCCGTTGCAAGCATCGAAGCCACCTATTACAGCATTCAAACGTCTGTCGTTTCCATCGATAACAGCATACATGCCTTCGAGAATGCTCTCTCAACACTTCTCGGCGAAACACAATTCCACATCGACAGGAACCCATTGGCCTCCTTCCAGACGCCTGCCATTTGCTCTACAGGCATGCCCATCACTATCCTCGACCGACGTCCGGATGTTCGTGATGCTGAGTACAAACTGGCAGCTGCTTTCTACGACAAGAACATTGCATACAGCAGTTTCTTCCCGCAACTCAACATCACAGCTAACGGCCAGTTTACCAACTCCTTAGGTGGCGTCGTCAATCCAGGCGTGTTCATCGGTGCTGCTGTTGCAAGTCTTGCCCAGCCGCTCTTCGACAATGGAAGGATTCGCGCCAAGTACAAGGTCTCGAAAGCAGAAATGGAGATTGCCACAAATGACTTCAAGCAGGCAGTCATCAAGGCTGGAAACGAGGTGAATCTGGCAATGGACGACATCTATGTGGCCCGTGAAATGCAGGGGCTCATCGACAAGCAAGTGGAATCTCTTTCCAAGGCACTCGACGCCACGCAGAAACTCTATCAGAATACCGGCACGAACTACTTGAATGTCATCACTGCACAGAACTCCCTACTCTCTGCCCAGATGAGCCAGATCAGCAACCGCATGGATGCCATTACCGCCACCATCAACCTCTATCAGGCACTTGGCGGCGGCGCAGAGTAGAATCAAAAAGCAGGCTTAATTGGTACAACCTATAGATAATCGAGAAAAGCCATGAAGAGATTCTTATTATCTCTGCTTACGTTAATCACTTTTAGTGCAATTGCACAAGATAGAGTTTCCCTTATCAGAGAGAAACTGATGAGCCGTAATTGCAGTTCCGTTATTGTCGCCGCGCATCGAGGTGACTGGCGTAACTTTCCCGAAAACTCTCTCGAGGCCATTGACAATGCCATCAAGATGGGAGTTGATATTGTAGAGTTGGATGTTCAGCGCACAAAAGACGGACAACTCATTCTCATGCACGACCCCACACTAAACAGGACGACCACGGGCAAGGGAGCCATAGCAGACACCACGTTGGCCTACATCAAGACTTTGAAACTCAGAAACGGGTGCGCTATCCGTACCATTCATAATGTTCCCACACTCGAAGAAGCCTTACTGCATGCCAAAGGAAAGGTGATGCTCAACTTGGATAAGGCAGACCGATACTTCGAACAAGTTTATGAATTGATGAAGAAAACGGGAACCACCAAGCAGATAATAATGAAGGGGAATTCGTCTGCAGAAAAAGTAAAGGAACTCTATGGCGACTATCTGAAGGACGTCATCTACATGCCCATCGTGAACCTCGACAAAGAGAATGCCGAGGAACAGATAGAGACGTTTATCGGCAATATGCATCCCGTAGCTTTTGAGCTCCTGTACAAGGAAGACACCAATCCTTTGCCCAAGAAGCTGAAAGAGACAATGCAGGGACGTTCCCTCATTTGGTACAACACCCTTTGGGACACAATGGCTGGCGGACACGACGACGATGCCTCCCTGCAAGATTTCAATAATGGCTATGGATATCTGATAGACGTACTGGGTGCAAGAATCATTCAGACCGACCGCCCACAATTCCTCCTTGATTACCTACGTTCGAGGAACCTACACGACTAAATGAAGGTGGCTGACAACCGAAGTGAACCCCAGAAGTATTGTCTAACTTCTGGGGTTCACTTCAAATAGGCACACCCTCATTCCTTTTTACTTCTTTTGAGTAGGCTTTGAGGCGTCCGGCTTCTTGGTCATGGTCAGTTGCATCGTACCGCCCTTGACGACGTCCGAGAACTTGATGCTGCCCGAGGTGCTCTTCTTTCCGTTGATGACCTTCGAGGACTTTACATAAACGTTCTGCTTCGAGTTGTTCTTGGCGGTGATGACAAACTCGTCGCCCTTGTAGTACTGTTTGTCGAGCTTGATGGTCACTTTGTCAAAGATGGGGCTGCCGATAGAGAACGAGGGGTCTGGCGAGGTAAGTCCATCGACGGCAAACAGTCCGATGCCTGCCATCACGTACCAAGAGCCCAACTGTCCCTGGTCTTCATCCTGTCCGTAGCCGTAGCCGTGGATGCCGTCGGTACCGTAGAACTCGTCACATATCGCGCGAACCCACTTCTGGGACAAGTCCGGGCGACCGCTATGATTGAAGAGCCACGAGATGTGCAGGCAGGGTTGATTGCCCTGATTGTAGTACGTGCGAAGTCCTGCGAAAGCGTCAATCTCCTTGCCACCCGAGAAGATTTGGGGCTGTGAGGCTGTGAAGATGTCGTTCAAACGCTTGTTGAACTCGTCGCGTCCCACTTTCTTGATGAGTTCTTCGGGCATGTGAGGAACATAGAAGGTGTATTGAACGGCATTGCCCTCCTGGAATCCACGCCACACCTGCATGGGGTCGAAGTTCGCGATGAAGTCGCCATTCCTCAGACGCGGGTGCATGTAGCCGGTCTTTTCATCAAAGATGCGCTCCCATCCGCGAGCCATCCACATCAGTTTCTCCAGGTTCTCTGTCTTGCCGAGGCTCTTTGCGAGCATAGCCGTAGCGTAGGCCGAGAAAGAATATTCCAGCGTGTGAGAGCCAGAGAAGTAGAAGTCTTCGCCGCGTTCGCCAAGGTTCTTGTGCGGAGCATACCCAAGTTCCACGAAGTCGGCGGTGTCGTCCTTACCTGCTCCGGAAGGGCGATGATTGCCGTCCATCTCGTTCTTCAGGCAAGCCTCGTATGCGAGGTCAAGGTCGAAGTCACGGATGCCGCATTGATAGGCCGCGTCGATCATGAGGGGCAACTGGTTCGTGCCTACTCCGGAAACGTATTTCGAGTTGGCCAGACCATCGGCAAGCCAGCCGCAGTCCTTATACTCCTGAAGCGTCGAGGAGACGAATTCCGACAGATGATCCGGGTAAGCGAGGGCCCAGAGCTGTGTCAAGTTCCATTGTCCGCCCCACATCGCATCGGTATTAAACATTTGGAATTTGGGCTTTCCGCCTTCCATGGGAACCTGCCCGATAGTGCCGTCGTGCTTGGGATACGCGCCGTTCACATCGCTCATCACGCCTCTGCCGAGCAATCCGTGGTAGAGACCCGAGTAGAACTTCTTGAGGTCCTCACTATTCTTGCCTTCTACTTGGATTCGGCTCAAAGCCTCTTCCCATGCCTGTTGCGAGGCGGCTTTGGCTTGGTCGAAGGTGACGCCAGTTGCCTCTGCCTTGAGGTTGATGCGGGCATTCTGCACAGAAGTGTAGCTGATGCCAACCTTGACGGTAATCTGCTCACCTTCTTTCGTGTGGAAGTTCAGGTAGGCTCCTGCTCCGACGCCATGCGCATAGGTACGGTCGTCGTAAGCCTCGTCGCCATTAAACGTGCCGACAAATACGGGTTTCTTGTCCACAACGGCCGAGAAATAGATGCGTTGGTCGGCATTCGGCTGGTACTTCTTGATGTATTCGGGTCGCGTGATGACGTATCCCTCGACGGTTCCGTCCTCGTTCACCCAGACTTCCGAGTCCTTTACCTTGCCACTCTCGCCTTGCTGATGACCGATATCGAAGATGAGATGCGCCATTTGTGTCTCGGGATAGGTAAAGCGGAGATAAGCCACGCGCTGTGTCGCCGTCACTTCCGCATTGATGTCGTACTCGTCGAGCTTAACCTGATAGTAGCCAGCAGTTGCATATTCGTTGTCGTGAGAAAAGCCGGAACGATAGCCGCGAGGTCCCGTGCCGTCTGGGTTGCCAGGTGTTGTCAGCAGAAGGCCTGTAGAGGGAGCAACCGTGATGCCTCCCACCTGAAACTCGTGGGTGCAGACAAAGCCCTCGATGGACGTGTCGCGATAGTCGTAGCCGGTAGCTTGCCAACCATCTGCATTACCGAGAGAGCCGTTGGTTGACGGGCCTGGTTTGGCCATTCCGAAAGGCATCGAGCCTGGAGCGAAGTGGAACGAACGACAATGAGCCGTGCCGATGCGGGGCTCAACATACTGTAGGAGCGACTGCGAGGGCTGTGCCGTCGAGCCGAATGCGCAAGCCAAAAAGGCCGCGAAAAGCAGGTTTCTTTTCATATAAATAATATATAATGTGTGACTTTCTGTGCAAAGATACACATATTCCTGCAATAAAACAACAAGTCAGGCACAGAAAATATAGAAAGTTATTGTGGGGCGTTGAAAAATTAGGCGTGCTTAATTGGAAAACTCGGCGTGCCAAATTGAAGAAGTCGGCGTGCCGAATTGAAGAACTTGGCACGCCGAATTGGAGAACTTGGCGAGCCGAGTTGGAGAAGCCGACTACAGTCGTTTCTCTACTTCCTGAGTTTGCGAACCAAACACTTCATGCAATCCGACCGATGCAGCAACCGAGAGACACTCAAAGCGACCGATGCAATGAAGGCAATAGCGCCCGTTGTGTACCGCTCCTCATCAGAAGGAGAAACAAGATAGCAGTACTCCACAGCCACAAGCAAACAAGCAAGTTGTCCGAGGCAGAACAGGAATGTACTCCTACGGAAAATGAATCCGTAGCGGAAATGGCAGAAGAGGAAATAAATCACCACATCGTAAAGGGCTCCTACGCTGAACGCAATGCCTGCTCCGACAAGTCCAAACGAATTGTAACACCACCAGATGAGCAAGCCAAAGAACACATCAAAGCACACCTCAAGCACGAGATATGTGATGCTGTGACCTTTCGCCAGAACGCTGTAACCCATTGGCAGAGAGATACATCGCAGGAAAGAATAGAAGACAGAAAGCGTTGCCATACCCGTCACGACAAGGAACTCGTCCTTGTAAAGCAGTTGCAACACAAACGGCATGAGTACGACAAGCAGAATCAACATAGGCGTGATGAGCAACGTACACACGTCAATCTGCTGATTGATGGTGTCGTTCATGCGTTGCCTGTCGTTATTCACGGCCGAGAGACGCGGGAAATAATCGGACTCCAAAGCAAGGAAGACCAGTCCCGAATAACCTACCATCACCTTCCAACCTGCGCTATAATAACCCAACTCTGCTTCCGAATGACTGGAAAGGATGATAGCCACGATGGCAATCGGCAGGAAGGAATTGGCCACGCCTGCCAGCACGTAAGGTATGCCGACTTTTATGAGCGGCAAACCCTCGCAAAAGGTTTTCTGCGAGAGGGGTTTCACCTTGTAAGACACCAAACGAAGCGAGAAAGAGAAATGCACGACTGCAGACAGGAATCCGCAGGCAATCAGTCCAACTATAACGCCTCGAATGCCCAATAAATAGTAAAGAGGTATCGTGCAGAACAACGTTCCGAGAGCAAGAATCGTCTCGATGACAGCCACCTTCCGCACCTGTCTGAGGCCTTTCAGGATAGCACATTCGCCTTCCGCAATGATATTACTCACGGCTACCAACGAGGTGAGCATTACTGCAGGCCAGCGAGTCCAGTCGTGATTGAAATAGAAATAACTGATGATGGGCGAGAAGAAAAGGCAAATCAAGACAGACAGCATGGCCGACCACAACACCCAGGTACGAATGACCATCACTTGATGCGCTATCTGTTCCTCTGTTCCGTTCTCGAACAACTCACTCGTCTTTCGCGTGGCATTCAAGGGAATACCCATGTTGCTGGCGTTGTTCAGGAACTCGAAGACAGCATTATAAGCCGTAATGAGGCCAATGCCCCAACTGCCCAAGATTATAGCCGTAAGCTTCTCACGCACGACGCTGACCGACATCTTCAAGCCTTGTACACCACCAAAGATGCCCGTGTACTTCAGTACATGGTCAAATGAGGTGTCACTCGTCTCTGGGTTATGAAGATTCTTCAGATCGTCCATCGCTTCTTTTTGCATTCGGGCTGCAAAGGTACAAAATAAATTTGGATTAGAGATTACCTGTTAGGGATTATTTTCTCTAACCCTTCGAATAGCGACACATACTGGCGCGCAACCTTCTGGTAATGGTGATGTTTCTGAACAAACGCAACAGACTGACGCTTCGCCTCGGCAAGCCTTTCCGGATGCAGGACATATTGTTCCAACTGACGATATATTCCATCCTCATCACACGGCAGGTCAATCATCGGAAATGACTCCTTCTCCGAGAGCAACTCATATGCCTCGGGAATCGCGACAGTAGCAGCCACAATGCCCTTCGACATAGCAATCAAGGCATTCATGGCATAGCAAGTGTAGAGTTGATCGACGAGAATGTCGCTTCCCTCCATCATGCGGCAGTACTCGTCATACGGCACATTCTCCGCCTTGACGAGCGTAACCTTGTCGGGATAGTCGTCCCTTAACTTCTGCAACACCTTCCATAAGATGTCCGTTCCCTTTTCCTCGTCACGCTCCTTCTGTATCCCTATAAAGAAACGTACAGGGCCTTCTGTATCTTGAATGCATACAGGCTCCTCGGAAACCTCCATTGACAAAGGAACGAAACGTGTCTTCTCGGGGAAGTAATGATGCAGACTTGCCCAGTATTCGTAGCCTGTGCCGACGAGCAGATGGCTCGCTTCAGCCATGTGTTTGCCCAAAGCAACCACTTCCGGATGGTTCAGCCAGACGTCCGCCCTTTCTGTAGCGAAGTCATTGGTCCGTAACTTGTCCCCAACATTGAAGTCACTACTCCTGAAAAGCTTCGCCTCAATGCAGCCCTTGACATAGTAATGACCGATTCCCAGCAAAGAAGTTACTGTGTAGCGGTTGTGCTTACGGATGAAATCAAAGAAGAAGCGCTTCAGGCCGGGCTTGAAGTCCATCATGAATTGTCCGTTGAAGTCAACAACATCATACCCTCTAAGCCTAGGCAACAACACAAGCCAGCGGAACAGATAGACTATGGCTCCCCAGCGACCAGCGCCCCGCTCAATGTACTTATCCACATGCATTTGCCGCCACTTCCCGCTTGTGCCTATAACCAGAGCCTCGTGACCAAGTTCACGCAACCCTTTTGCCAGAGTATAGCGTGCATTGCTGGCATCACCTATAAAAAGAAACTTCATTCCTTTCTCAAAATTCAAGAGATTTAATCGCAAAGGTAACAAAAAAAATGGCGTCATATTATGTAAAACATAAAAATAAGCATGCCAAGAAGAAAAAAAGTCTTGCCTGTGCTTGCAGAATTGGGAAAAAGTTGTACCTTTGCACGCCGATTATTATCAAAGGACCCCTAAAGGGCCCTCTCGAAGCGTGTGAATAGTCCGCATCATTGGCCTGAACGGATGGTTCGTGAATCGCTCGACAAATGAGAAATAAACTAGGTAGAAACAAACAAAAGTAAGACAAAGAATGGATACTTTGAGTTACAAGACCATCTCGATGAACAAGAACACCGTCAAGAAGGAATGGGTCGTAGTTGACGCTACAGACCAGGTTCTCGGTCGTCTCTGCACGAAGGTGGCAAAATTGCTGAGAGGCAAGTACAAGGCTGAGTTCACTCCCAACGTGGACTGCGGTGACAACGTAATCATCGTAAATGCCGACAAGATTATCATCACTGGTAAGAAGATGACAGACCGCACTTATCTGTCATACACAGGCTACCCCGGTGGCCAGCGCGCAACAACTCCTGCCGAGATTCTGGCTAAGCCAAACGGCGCAGAGAAGCTGCTTCGCCGCACAGTAAAGGGCATGCTGCCCAAGAACAAGCTGGCTGACAAGCTCATCACAAACCTCTACATCTATGGTGGTGCAGAGCACAATCAGCAGGCACAGAGCCCCAAGGCTATTGATATTAACCAGTATAAATAATCACCAAACATGGATACGAAATACATAGCTAATGCATTGGGCCGCCGCAAGTGCGCCGTTGCCCGTGTGTACGTCAGCGAAGGTAATGGCAAGATTACCATCAACAAGCGCGACCTCACCGAGTACTTCCCCAGCACCATCCTGCAGTTCGTGGTTAAGCAGCCTCTGGCTCTGCTCGACGTTGCCGAGAAGTATGACATCAACGTCAACCTTTATGGTGGCGGTTACACAGGTCAGTCTCAGGCTCTTCGCCTCGCTATTGCCCGCGCTCTCGTGAAGATTAATGCTGAGGACAAGAAGGCACTCCGTGCTGAAGGTTTCATGACACGCGACAGCCGCGAGGTCGAGAGAAAGAAGCCAGGTCGTCCAAAGGCACGTCGTCGCTTCCAGTTCAGCAAGCGTTAATCGCTGCATAACATACTGGACCGCGAAAAGCTGTTTAGCATCTAAATCTGCCTGACTCCCTTTCCTTATATATTATATATAATGTATAGGGAAGTCATGGGGACTACTCGCAGATTGGTTCTAAAACACAAAGAATTAACAAAGAAAGTAAACAACAAACAAAACAAACAAGAACAATGTCAAGAACTAATTTTGAGACTTTATTGGAGGCCGGATGTCACTTCGGTCACCTCAAGAGAAAGTGGAACCCCGCTATGGCTCCTTACATCTTCATGGAGCGTAACGGCATTCATATCCTCGACCTGCACAAGACTGTTGCTAAGGTTGACGAAGCTGCTGAAGCTTTGAAGCAGATTGCCAAGAGCGGTAAGAAGATCCTCTTTGTCGCTACCAAGAAACAGGCCAAGCAATGCGTTGCCGACCTCGCTACTTCCGTAGGCATGCCCTACGTTATCGAGCGCTGGCCCGGCGGCATGCTCACCAACTTCCCCACAATCCGCAAGGCTGTGAAGAAGATGAGCAACATCGATAAGCTCATTGCCGACGGTACATTCAGCAACCTCTCCAAGCGTGAGATTCTGCAGGTGAGCCGCCAACGTGCTAAGCTCGAGAAGAACCTCGGTTCTATCGCCGACCTCAACCGCCTGCCCTCTGCACTCTTCGTCGTTGACGTACTGAAGGAGCAGATTGCAGTTCGTGAGGCAAACCGTCTGGGCATTCCCGTGTTCGGTATCGTCGATACGAACAGCAACCCCGACAACATCGACTTCGTAATCCCCGCAAACGACGATGCAAGCAAGAGCATCGAGGTTATCCTCCAGGCTTGCTGTGCTGCCATCAACGAGGGTCTCGAAGAGCGTAAGGCTGAGAAGGCCGACAGCGACGCTGCTGCCGAGCAGGAAGACCAGCCCGTGAAGAAGGGTCGTCGCAGCGGTAAGGCTCGCGAAGAGGCTGAAGAAGCTCCTGAAGCTCCCGAAGCTGAGTAAAAATAGTGGTTAGGGGTTAGTGGTTAGAGGTTAGAGAAATGTTCAGGCTGCTGATTTCAATGCCAAAGGTATTCTCTAACCTCTTACTTCTAACCTCTTACCTCTAATCAAACATGAATTACAAACATAAACAAAGATACTACTATGGAAGTTACAATGAATGACATCAAGAAGCTCCGCGAAATGACGGGCGCTGGTCTGGCAGACTGCAAAAAGGCTCTGGCAGAAAGCGACGACATGGACGGTGCTGTTGCATACCTGCGCAAGAAGGGTCAGGCTGTTGCCGCTAAGCGTAGCGACCGCGAGGCTGCCGAAGGTTGCGTGCTCGTGAAGGCTGAGAACGGCTTTGCCGCTATCATCGCCCTGAAGTGCGAGACCGACTTCGTGGCAAACAACGCCGACTTCGTGGCCCTGACACAGAGCATCCTCGACGCTGCCGTTGCCGCTAAGTGCAAGACTCTGGACGAGGTGAAGGCTCTTCCCATGGGCGAAGGCACTGTTGCCGACGCTGTTACCGCTCGCAGCGGTATCACTGGCGAGAAGATGGAACTCGACGGCTACTGCACCATCGAGGGCGAGAACATCGCTACCTACAACCACATGAACCGCAACGGACTCTGCACCATGCTCAATCTGAGCAAGAAGGTAGAGGACGAGACTGTAGGCAAGAACATCGCCATGCAGATTGCAAGTGCTTCTCCCGTGGCTATCGACGAGACAGGCGTTCCTCAGAGCGTTAAGGACAACGAGTTCGCTGTTGCCATCGAGAAGTCTAAGGCCGAGCAAGTGCAGAAGGCTGTAGAGGCTGCCATCAAGAAGGCTGGCTTCAACCCCGCACACTTCGACAGCGAGGATCACATGGAGAGCAATCAGGCCAAGGGCTGGATCACAGCCGAGGACGTTGCCAAGGTGAAGGAAATCATCGCAACCGTTTCTGCCGAGAAGGCTGCAAACCTGAACCCCGCTATGATCGAGAACATCGCAAAGGGTCGTGTAAACAAGTTCCTCAAAGAGAACTGCCTGATGAGTCAGGAGTACATCTGGGACAAGAACCTTACCGTTGCCTCTTATCTTCAGAGCATCGACAAGGAGCTGACAGTCACCGACTTCAAGCGCTTTACTCTCCGCGCAGAGTAATCCAAACGATACTGATTCGGTTATGCCTCATGAGCCAAAAGCTTGTGAGGCATTTTTGTTTTGGCGGCATAGCATTTGTGCATGTGCGTTTGTGCATCCTCATATATATAAAGAGGATGCACAATGCACAAAACCTAATAGAGAATCGACCCCAGTGTCGTTGGCAAACATCACGTGCCATCTTTGCAAACTTGGCGTGCCATCTTGACCAACTTAACGTGCCATGTTTGCAAACATGGCGTGCCACGTTTGGAGACGAAGCACTATGTAGGCACTATGTAGGCTTTATGTAGGCTTTATGTAGGCTTGAATTTTCTTAAACCATTGAACCACTTGAACTTAAACCATATCTATGTAGGTATGTAGGCAGGTTGGGGAAATTTGAATAAAAAATATTTGATTTTGTTTGAAACTTTTTTCGAGATATCTCGAAGGACAAGTCATTCCGATACGGCCAGCAGGTCTCCGCAAGTCTCTTCCGCACGCTTCACCCTATTCCAGACGGTTTGTATCTTGGCATCCATCACGTTGGCAATCTGGGCAGGCTTCATACCAATCTTGAGCAGGCATATTGTCCGGAGCAAAGGCACACGCATTTGCCCGTTCAGCCTTTCCTGAACCGTTTCCAGGAAGTCCGGATACAATGTTTCTATGGCGGCCATCAGTCCTTCCCACGAACCTTCTTCCAGCTTCGACCGGCCCGCTGCAACATCGTGGAAGTGAGCGATGACGTTTTCAGCCTTCTCTGTCGCGATGTTCATGAGAGCGATGCGCGTCAGTTCCTTGTTGACCATTGCCTTATGTTCCAGCAATTTGTCTTTTCCGGCGAGCTGCTCCGTGAGTTTCTTCTGCTTGTAGTGATAGAAAGCCACCATTCCCATCACGAGGCTCAGAAGTACCAGACCTGCTATGACTGAGAAGAAGACGATGCGTTCGCCCCTCTGCACGATGGCTCTTTCCGCTTCCTTGTCGCGGAGATATCGGTACTCGTCCCTTGCCCTCTGTGTCTGCTCGAAAGCCCGTTCCGCAACGATGGTGTCGTTGGTCTCCTGCAAACGCTGTCCCCATAGTGCCGCTTGCCTGTAGTCTCCCTTTTGCATATAGCACCTTTGCAGACCTGCAGAGGCCTCATACCTTCCAGCCACATTATTCATTTTTTCGTAGGCAACCTTGTAATAGACGATGGCAGAGTCCGTCAGGTTTTTGTTCTCGTGGCATTTTGCAAGGCAAAGCTCGTAGTTTTGTGGACGCAACTCTTTCGGCAAGAGGTAAACGATGGGCAGCAGACTGTCGACCTTGTCATACTGCTGATAGTCGGAATACGTTGCCAGCAAGGAAGCCAGAATGCGTCCGTGCTTTGACTGACTGCCTTCTTCCATGATGATGCTGTACGATTGGTCGCAATACAGAAGGCTTTTCATCGTGTCGTTCAGGTGCCTGTAGGCAGAAGCCGCATCCATCAGATAGCATTCCAGGTTCTTTCCCGATTGCTTGGCAAGGGCTTCGGAGTGCAGAGCCACATCCAGCTCTTCTTCATAATTGAGTTGGAGCATGTAGAGGTTCCTCAACTGCGAAAGCGCGTTTTGCCAGATCAGCGTGTCAGCATCTTTGCTTTGCTCCGCAATGTCTGCTGCTTTCTGGAAAAGGTTCACGGCTCTGGGATAGTCCTTCAGGTCGCGATAGGCGCTTGCCAGATAGTAGCAGGCCCGTTCCTTGTCTGTCGTGTTCTTGCGTCCTTCGAAATAGGACAGATTCTGTCTGGCCGAGTCGGGAGAGGAGGAAATCATGCCCCGCTTGTCCCGCAAGCGGATTGTCAGCAGACTGAACCTCTGCCGTACGAGTTCAGATGCCTTCCGTACAGAGTCCTCTTGCGTCTCAGCTCGGGCCTCTGCTTCTGGCAGCGAGACCTCGCACAACTGCCACGCCTGTTCGATGCTGCCGAGCAACTGCCCATCCTGCCTGTCTTCCCTGCAAGAAAGCAAAGCCAACATCCCTAATAATATAACTAATGTTGTGTTTTTACTCATTATTAAATTATTAAATCAGAAAATGTATTGTCTTTAACTCCCTTAACTCCCTTAACTCCCTTAACTCCCTTAACTTCTTTAATTCCTTGTTTATATTTTCAACCGCAAAGTTATGCCTTTCTCACAAAACAGGCAAGTAATTCTACTCCCAACTACTCCCAAAACATAAAAACTTTCATAAGTTGGGAGCACTTGGGAGTGATTTTTTTTGGAAGGAACTGCAATAAAACATAAATTTGCGACAGAAAAGCAAAGCTAAACAATTAATAACTATGAAAAAGTTAATATTACTTTTCTTACTTATCATTGTGCGAGTAAGCCTCTATGCACAAGAAGAATTGGAGTATCGTCCTTTCGTTGAGGAAGGGAAGGTCTGGAATATGTATTATTACAATGATTTGAATAGATATCAGGACCCAACTTTTGACTACCACTATTTCATCGAGGGCGATACATTGATTTCTAACATGAACTGCAAGAAACTGTATGCATTCAATGAGAACAATGACGGCCTGACCGAGTATAAGATGGCTCTCTATGAGCTAGAAGGGAAAGTCTATTTCATTCCAAGCGGTTCTATAGAGAGTAAAATTCTTTATGACTTCCAGATTCCAGAGGGCACTTCAGCCGTTATGTCAAACCCAATCCATCCTGAATGGGAGATAGAGATGCGAAACAACAAGGATGGAATGACAAAGACAAATGGCATAAGCAGACACTGTCTTTTCGTAAACAGACTGGATACTTCTTTTGAGGATTACCCGTCCGGATGGTGGATAGAAGGCATTGGAAGCGAACTTGGTCCTCTTAACACATGGGGCTTTGAAGCAGCCGGAAACTATCGATTCTTTTTAAATTGCAAGGTAAATGGGGTAACCGTCTTCAGTAGGACGGATTTTATAAGAACTGGAAAAGAAGAGTATTATCCCGAGGGGACGAAGTGGACAGAAATAAGGCTGGACACCTTGATGTATGACAGTTGGTATTCAAAGGTTGATGGCGAATGGTTGCCTAACTTTGAAACGATTGAATATTATGTTAAAGGCGAATATATTGACAGATATGATAATGTCCCTTTGAAGTGTGTCTATACCAATGGTCCAACATGGACGGACTCTCTTTCCCTTCTTGTGCGTGAAAGAATGTACGAAAATAAGGTAGAAGTCAATGTGCCTTTGTTTGAATATAATTGGGGGAGTCAATTAATGTGTTGTGAGGCTGATATATATTATTTTAATTGGAGAGTTGGGAAAGGACTTTATTATCGTGACATATTGGACTCAAGTTCAACTGGTGAATATCCATATAATTTCTACTTTGGCATAATAGATGAAATAAAGGAAGGAGACTTCGGAGGCGTAAAACTATTGAAGTATGTGGACTTGGATGGCAAAGCCCCTTATGATCCACATGATCCAGGAAATACTGATACAAAAGGCGGCCGTATTATTCAAGGAATAGGCATTACGGAATGGAATGACGGGGAATGTCTCTTCGGACCACCAGATCCCTATAGTGCTATATCCATGTTTGATGATTACTACTGGGATAAATATCCTGAGCGTCACTATCGCTCAATGCTTGTTCATTTCGAGCGTAATGATGAAGTACTCTATGATGTCTGGCCTGAGAAGGAAACTATAATGGGTGATCCTGTAACCTATACCGCAGGCCAGATGGCAACAATAATCCTGCCAACACCCCCTGATGCAAGCAAGGGAAAATACTACAGGCTCGACAGAGTTGAAGACAGACAAATTATCTTCGAACAGGAACTTCAACCGCAGGCTCACGTTCCCTATATTATTGTGCCAAACGAGGACTTCAGTATTAACCTCAATTCTTTGGACTTAGCGGGATGCTATCAAGACACTGTTTCCATTGCAGGCATTTCCTTCATTGGTTCATTCGTCAGCGAGACGTTCGATTACCCTGATGGTTTCTACATTGACTTCATTGACATCACACCCGATTGCCG
Organism: uncultured Bacteroidales bacterium; assembly: GCA_902770725.1. GTDB lineage: Bacteria > Bacteroidota > Bacteroidia > Bacteroidales > Bacteroidaceae > Physcousia. The sequence goes on from CACXUA010000024.1 coordinate 25,117, forward strand.
ATTCGACGAATCTTGTGTCATAGGGGCTTTGCGAGCCTATTTGCTTGTCCGTTGGGACGACCCGTACAATCAGGGCGGCACAAGGGTTCCTCCATTAAATAAAAGGGAGATTGTCCTTCGTGACTACGGAACTGGCATCACATCTCCCCTCGTGGAGACAGGAAAGGGGGCTGTCATTTACAACCTCGCCGGTCAGCGCATGAGCAATCCTCAGAAAGGCATTTACATCAAGAAAGGCAAAAAGGTTCTTCGCTAACTTTGCAGCAGATTGCTTAATTTCGAGCGGAATGTGAAGGCTTAAGAAAAGAAATACTTTCGCTGTTACAAATCGAAAAGTCGGGCGTTATATAATAAAGGCATTTTCATACATGAGCAAGAAAGAGTATTTGTTGGTCATCATTCTGACTTGGATTCTATGGTTTGCCATTGCTCCAATAAGAGGATACCATTTTATGTGGGCTGAAATCGCTCACAGTATTGCCTTTGTCATCTTGACTTGGTGGATGTTGACAAAATTCGCGCCAAAAGCAGGTATATGGCGACTCTTGCTGATTCTCTCGAGCCCTTGGCTGTTTGAACTTGTGATGCGTCTCTTCACGCCTGACAATTTATTCTCGCTTCCAGTAACTGTTTTGCCGCTGTGGGCCGTTATATCTGTAGTGATATTTTACCATTATCGCAAATTATGGATGTTGGCAATTTTTGCGGGCTTGTGGTTGTTGGGTGTTACAGAAGGTCATAAGCAATGGGCTGAATGGATTTCTTATAGAGATAAGCCCACTCTATCGGTCGTTCTGGCTGATTGTGAGGTTTCGGACAACACACATACTTTCAAGCTTTCTGAGGTTGAATCGGAATACCTTGTGCTGGATGTCTGGTATAGTGGCTGTGGAGTTTGTCTCAAGAAGATGCCAGAAGTGGAGGCTTTGCGCAATGAATACAAAAGTAAGAAAGAGGTTAAGATCGCCTCAATCTTCGTGTGTATGGATGATGGCGAGACGATAGAAGACGGTTGCCGCATTATGAAGGAAAGGAGTTACGATATTCCAGTTTGGGGAATAGATGCTGATAGTCCGTTATTACGCGAGTGTGAGATAAAGAGTTATCCGCGAGTTCTGATTCTCGACAAGGAGCGAAGAGTCATCTTCAATGGGAGCCTCGGTTTCGCAAAACGAAAATTAAATATTCTATTATGAAACGCTGGCTTCCTTCTCAAGGCATCCTTTCCGACGTATTTTGTATGGTTTAAGAATATTTAACGTCATTGATTGTTACAAAATACAAGACTATACGTTATAAAGAAAGAGTTTCATATATGAATATTTACCATCATGAGAAAATTACTGACAGTTGTAGCACTTGCGTTCACTACCTTGACAATTAACGCACAAGACAACCACAATTTCACCATTAAAGCTGGCGTAGGGCTTGCTTCCATAGTAGGAAGTGATGCCGATACAAAAATGAAAATCGCTGCCAAGGCTGGGGTCGCTTATGACCTGAAACTTTACAAAGGTCTCTATCTTATCCCTGAAATCGACTTTGCCTTGAAGGGATTCAACACTTCTACCGTTAATTACAACACCCTCGACAAAGTTGTACACATGGCGTACCTTCAAGCACCTGTCATGGCCGCGTACAAATTCAACCTAAAAGAAGACAGGAAAATAGTCTTGAAGGCTGGCCCTTATTTTGCCTGCGGTCTCTTTGGAAGCAAAATCACAATCAATAACTTCTGGTCGAGTGAAGAGGTAAGCGTGTTCGACAGCGACTATGGTTTAAGGCGTTTCGACGTTGGCATCTGTACTGGCGCAGCATTTGAGCAGGGCCATTTCGCGATAGGATTGGAGTATAGCCGCGGCCTTCGCAGGCTCGCCCCCGATTTTCGTCATTACAATCAAGCTTTTGGAATCGTCCTTGGCTATCGCATATAGGAAAATCACAAAGAGCCTCGATAAGGATTCTATAACATGAAGCCACCTCTCTTCACTAAAAAAAGATGAAGTCCCTGAAGAACTTCTTGAAGAACGTCGTCCCAAATATCTGAATTCAGTAAATGATGACCTTGAACTGTCTCCGGGAGAAAGTCGGACAAACTTTGGTGACACTATTCATGTCGTCCCCAACGAGGATGTGCGAAGACTGATAGACAAGTATGTCGTATATACCGACTATCAGCCTCGCCTTGAAGGAAGCGACCGTTATTGGGGCTCAAACAGACCGGAAACACGCATTATGATAGGCCATTACTTCGATGAAAGCAGACGTCTTGTGTATCGTGACCGCTGTTACAATCTGCCAGGCTTCTCTTACCCGGCAGAGTTCTACAGTCCCGACTATTCGCAGCAGACACCACCAGAGCCGACCGACTATCGCAGGACGCTTTATTGGAATCCAAACCTCAAGTTGAATGAAGAAGGCGAAGCAGAAGTCACGTTTTACAACAACTCTCGCCAGACAACTCTGAGCATCGAAGCGGAAGGCCAGGCCCAAGACGGCACCCTCCTCTGGGGCGAGTGGTAGAATCCACATCAAGGACGGAAAGAAAATCTCTTCCCACATCCTGACTCCGTCGAGCTACTTTTGCACCTGACAATAAAAATAAATAGAATTTATTTTGTTTTGTGCTTGCTTATTCGTACCTTTACGCCCGAAATGTACGTTTTTAACGTAAAATGAAGATATTCGGTATAGGAATGAACTATGCAGCACACAATAAAGAGCTGCAAAATTCGTTATTAAATATAGAAGCCCCTGTGGTCTTCACGAAGGCGGACTCTGCGCTGCTCTCAGGCGGCAAGCCGTTCTTCATCCCTGCATACACGAAGCGCTGCGACTACGAAACGGAGCTTTGTGTACGCATTAACCATTTGGGCAGGAGCATCCCCGAACGCTTTGCCCATCGCTACTACGACGAGGTGACGGTGGGCATCGACTTCACGGCAAGGGATATGCAGGAGGAGCTACGGCAGAAAGGACTGCCCTGGGACCTCTGCAAAGGCTTCGACGGAAGTGCCGCCATCGGCAAATGGATGCCACTCTCCCACTACGGAAAAGACATTCAGAACCTGCACTTCCACCTGCTCCGTAACGGCGAAAAGGTGCAAGAAGGCCACACAGCCGACATGCTCTTCGGAGTCGATAAACTGGTGAGCTTCATCAGCCAGTTCTTCACGCTCAAGACGGGCGACATCATCTTCACAGGAACACCTGTTGGAGTTGGCCCAGTCAACGTGGAAGACCATCTGGAGGGTTACCTCGAAGGAGAGAAAGTATTGGAATTTAATGTGAAATAAGGACCCCCTACCCCCTTTTTGGGGGGAACAAATATCAACTCGTATGAAACGAATTTATACTATATGCCTGATGCTTATTGCTTTGACACAAGGCATCATCGCTCAACAGGAGTTGACGTTCACCAGCCTCGACTGGAACGAAATGAAGATTGACTCCGTGCTACCCGTATATACTGAAGTCGTGCCACTCGAGACAGACTACAGGACACACACCTACACCGTCTCCCTGCTCTACCCAGAGTATGCTGCACTCAGTTCGAAGGAGGCTGAAGTGGCTGCACGTTTCGACAGCCTCATCAGCGAGACGATTGATGTAGAAACGTTCGTCGGCATCGAACGCGGCAATGGATTGCTTGACATCTCGTTCATCCCCATCCGTCGTCAAGGCTCGAAATACGAGAAACTCATCAGCGCACAAATCGTCATCAATGCTAACACAAGTGGCAGACTCAATGCCCCCAGAAAAGGAACTGCCAGCGAGGGACGCTACGCAGATAACTCCAAACTGGCAAGCGGCAAATGGGTGAAGGTTAGCATCAAGGAGGACGGCCTCTATCAGTTCTCTCGAGCATCACTTAAGAAGATGGGCTTCAGCAACCCCGACAACGTGCACCTCTATGGCTACGGCGGTCACTTGCTGCCCGAGCTCATACGTCAGGGGACACATTACGACGACCTGGTCGAAGTGCCTCTCTACTACAACAGCCAGACTGACAGTTGGATCTTCTGGGGCAACGGACTTGTTCATTGGAACGGAGACACACGCATCAGCAACACTTTTGCCCGCAACGCCTATTACTTCCTGACTCAAGAAGACGCACCATCAAAGATGGAGACGCTCACTTTCGACGCAAGTCTGCCTCGACAAACTTACAACACCGCAAGGGCACACACCCTCCACGAGAAGGACTTATTCGCTTGGTTCTCTACCGGACGTCACCTCTTTGATTTCGACAACTACGCCAGCAACAACTCTCACAACTACACTCTCAACGCAATAGATCCTGCTGGCAATGGGAAACTGACTGTAGTCTTCACCAGTTCATCACCTTTAACCAACGTCGTCAACGTCACCACTAATGGGACAGCTATGGGCAGTTTCAATGTGGCACCTCCTGGAGACTATACCTATGCCACCTCTGCGACACGAGAGTATGACATGACTGCCATAGGCACACCCGCTACGCTCAATGTGAACCTTCGCTCCGAATCAGGGAAGATAGCACGTCTGGATTACCTTGCCTATAGCTACGACCGCAAACTCAGCACAGCTGCAGAGGGTTACGTCGACTTCTCCCATCAAGGGGCTGAAGCCGCTCGGTTCAACATCTCCGGCACCAACGTAAAGGTCATCCGCACAGGCAGTCCTGGAGTAAAGGATGCCCTTGTTGCCGGCACACAGGAAGGCAACACCTACACCATCAATGTTGATAACGGTGGAGATCACTTCGTAGCATTCAACACGGCAGCTAACTTCCCAGAGCCAACCTACGTGGGGAACATCGAGAACCAAAACCTGCATAGCCTCGACAGCATCGACATGGTCATCATTGTGCCTACGAGCGGTAAGTTACTCTCCGAAGCAAAACGTCTTGCCGACGCACATCGACTTTACGATGGAATGAATGTTGCTATCGTCCGTGCAGACCAAGTCTATAACGAATTCTCCAGCGGCACGCCAGACCCGACTGCATACCGTCTCCTCATGAAGATGCTTTATGACAAGGCAGCCACGATACCTGTTGCTCTTCGGCGACTGCGCATGGGACAACCGAATGCTTTCTAGCGCCTGGATGAACAACAATCCCGACGACTACTTGCTCTGTTACGAAAGTGAAAACAGCTTCAGCGACACAAAGAGCTACGTCATGGAAGATTACTTTGGCTTGCTCGACGATGGCGAAGGCTACAATCCACTTCGCGAGAAGAGCGACATAGGCATCGGGCGATTCCCCGTCACCATGATTTCCGATGCCAAAATCATGGTCGACAAGAGTATTACATACATGAGCAATCAAAATGCTGGCCCATGGAAGAATCTTGTTTACATGTTGGGCGACGACGGAGACCAAAACGAACATATGCGCTATGCCAATAATGTGGCAGAGAACATCATCTCCAGATACCCAGACATGGAAGTGCATAAGATTATGTGGGATGCATACATCCGTGTCAGCTCAGCAAACAGCAACACCTATCCCGAAGCAGCAAAACAGATAAAGAAACAAATGGCAGACGGTGCACTCGTGATGAACTATACAGGACATGCTGGCCCACACGCATTCAGCCATGAGTATGTGATACTACGTGAGAACTTCGAGACAATCAAGAGCACTAGACTGCCGCTTTGGGTTACTTGCGCATGCGATGTCATGCCCTTCGACTCGAACAACAGTAACATAGGTGAAGCCGCTGTTCTGAACCCGACAGGTGGCGCTCTTGCTTTCTACGGGACAACGCGTACTGTCTTTGCCAGTCAGAACTACAACATGAATCGCTACTTCATGCAATACCTCTTTGCCCATAACACAACTGGCAAGGAAGGTCGCAACCGCATTGGCGATGCCATACGTCTGGCAAAGAACAGCATTATCAGCGACGGTCGTGAAGCCGGTTACATGGAGAACAAGTTGCAATATGCGTTGCTTGGCGACCCAGCCCTAACCATGGGCAATCCGCTTCAGAAGATTGTCTTGGATAAGATTAACGATCAAGAAGTGAATGGAACCTCCATCCCTCTGAAAGCAGGCGAGCGAGTAAAACTAACCGGACACGTCGAGCAGGCTGATGGCACAACTATGACAACCTTCAACGGCATCGTGTACACCCGCCTCTTCGACAACAAGGAAACCATCGTCTGCCTCAACAATGCAGGAGCAGCCAGCGAGGCATTTACCTTTACCGAGCGTAATGGACTGCTCCATGAGTCACAAGACAGCATACGAGCTGGATTGTTCAGCGAGGAATTCATCATCCCCGTTGACATCAACTTCAGCAACGAAAACGGGCGACTCGTCTTCTATGCCATCAACGATGCAGGCAATATTGAAGCCAATGGTTATAACGAAGACATTCCTATTGGTGGCATTGTGGATAACACCGACTTCGACAAGGACGGCCCGCAGATATTTGCTTACCTCAATGACGAGGACTTCCAGAATGGAGGCAAAGTCAATGCAACACCTCTCTTCGTGGCACAACTTACCGATGCCAGCGGCATCAGTTCCAGCGGAAATGGTATTGGGCACGACCTCTCGCTTTGCATTGATGGGAGAAGCGACCTGACCTATAACATCAACGAGTATTATAAGCATGAGTTCGGAGACTTTACAAAGGGTTCCGTTGCCTATAATATCCCTGCACTCCCGAACGGCTCACACAGCCTTACCTTCCGTGCTTGGGATGTACTGAACAATACTAGCCAGACGACTCTCGACTTCGTGGTCGACGAAGAGATGCCAACAAACATTCTGCGCCTTATGGCAAGTCAGAATCCTGCAATTACCAGCACGAACTTTATGGTGAGCTACGACCTGCCAGGCAGCGAATGTGATTTCGTCATCGAGGTTTTCGACTTCTCCGGTCGTCGCATCTGGGCTCATGAAGAGAGTGCAGGAGAATCCAGCGGCATATATACTGTAACCTGGAACCTAACCAATGGAGCAGGTGCCAAAGTTGATACTGGCATCTACCTTTATCGCTGCAGAGTGAGGTGCGGACAGAGCAAATGGACCTCAAAGACACAAAAAATCATGGTTCGGAACAATAAATGAGGCCTCTGTGCAGTTATTATAGAGTATGAAAGCACACAGAATCATCCGCATCCTGTTGCTGCTCGCATTATGCAGCACAGAAGTTGTCCTTGCACAGGACAAACAGAATATGTTCAATCCCGTGAACACTAGCGTGACATCTCTTTCCATTGCCCCAGATGCTCGCGGTGGTGCCATGGGTGATATTGGTGCCGCTACTGAAGCAGACATCTACTCGCAGTATTGGAATCCGGCCAAGTATCCTTTCAACGTTGCCCGCGCTGGTGTTGGCGTCAGCTACACACCTTGGTTGCGTAAACTGGTGAATGATATTAACCTCGCCAATGTAACTGGATTCTATCGTATAGGCGACTATAGTGCCGTACATGCTTCCCTTCGTTACTTCAGTCTGGGTGATGTTTACATCGATGGCTATGATGACAACATGACCATCAGGCCTTATGAAATGGCAATTGATGCAGGTTATAGCCGAATGCTCAGTGAGAGATTCTCTATGGCTGTCAACTTGCGTTTCATCCTTTCCGACATCAAGTATGACTTCAACGAGGATAGTCGTCCTGGCAAAGCATTTGCTGCTGATATCGCCATGTACCGTCTGGGATACTTCATGGCAGGCAACCGCGAATGCAGTTTTGGCTGGGGTCTTAATATCAGTAACATTGGCTCCAAGATATCCTTTGGCGGCAGCAACTATTCCGAGTTCATTCCTACCAATCTTCGTTTAGGCTGCTGTTTGACGATTCCCTTCAACGAGTACAACAAGTTTAGCATAAGTGCGGACATGAACAAGCTTCTTGTGCCTACCTATCCCAAGCAAAAAACAGAAGAAGGCGAATCCGATGAAGATTACAATGCTCGCGTAGAAAAAGAGTACTACGAAGTATCTTCCATTGCCGGCATCTTCAAGAGTTTTGGTGATGCTCCTGACGGTTTCAAGGAAGAGATGCGGGAGATTCAATGGAGTCTCGGTGCCGAATACACATACAACGACCGATTTATGCTACGTGCAGGCTATCATCATGAAAACCAGTACAAGGGTAACCGTAAGTACTTCACCGTTGGTGCTGGCTTCCATATGAGTGTCTTCACTGTCGACGCAGCCTATGTCTTCTCTACGGCACAGACCAATCCGTTGGACCAGACCATGCGCTTCTCGCTCGGCTTTGACCTTGATGGTATGCGCGACCTCTTCGGGAAGATGAGAAGAAGATAAAAAGCCCCTCTCCTAACCTCCCCCAAGGGGAGGAACTTCAATGGTCAATATTCAATGTTCAATAAAATAAGGGTTGGTTTTGGTTTCGATGTCCATCAACTTGTAGAAGGACGTGAGTTGTGGCTGGGTGGCATACGCTTCGAGCACTCGAAGGGATTGCTGGGTCACAGCGATGCTGACGTCCTGATTCATGCTATTTGCGATGCTTTGCTGGGTGCCGCCAACATGCGCGACATCGGTTATCACTTCCCCGACAATAGCGACGAGTTCCATAACATCGACAGCAAGATTCTCCTTCGCAAGACGATTGACCTCATCGCCACGAAAGGCTACTCAGTAGGCAACATCGATGCGACGGTTTGTGCCGAGCAGCCTAAGCTGAAGGCACGCATCCCCGAAATGCAGCAATGCCTTGCCGATGTGATGGGCATTGACGTGGATGCTGTTTCCATCAAGGCTACGACCACAGAGAAGTTAGGCTTCACTGGTCGCGAAGAGGGCATCTCTGCTTATGCAACAGTCCTCATTGAGAAATAGCCCTTTCCCATGAAAGAGCGCATCGAGTACATCGACCTTGCAAAAGGCATCTGCATCTTTCTGGTAGTACTGGATCATATATCTGTCGGAAAATACTTCTCGGGCGGGGACTATCCCATGAACGACATCTTCATGCAGACGAGGATGCCGCTTTATTTTATCCTCTCGGGCTTATTCTTCAAGGACTACGATGGTGGAATCCGCGAGTTCCTGCTGCGCAAGACGAACCGCATCCTTGTTCCATACCTCTTCTTCATGATTGTATATCAGGCATTGGCAAAG
>CACXUA010000025.1 GCA_902770725.1 uncultured Bacteroidales bacterium
AGTTCTATATCACCGAAGACCGAGAGTTCGACGACTTCAACGACGCTATGGGCGAAGGCACATCAGTCCTCGATGAGACACTCTTCGCCATGCTCAAAGACCTCCGTCGCGACGTGGCTCGCCGCAAGAACCTGCCGCCATACGTCATCTTCCAAGACCCGTCGCTCGAGGATATGGCAACGTCATATCCCACAACAGTTGAGGAACTCAAGAACATCAAGGGCGTCGGCGAAGGCAAGGCAAACCGATACGGAGCAGAGTTTGTGCAACTCATCGCACGCTACTGCGAGGAGAACGAGATAGACCGCTTCGAAGACTTCCGCATACGCACCGTCGTCAACAAGAGTGCCGATAAGGTCAGCATCATCACCTCCATCGACCGACAAGTCGATCTCGAAGAGATAGCCCGCACCAAAGGCATGACCCTCAGCGAGTTGCTCGACGAAATATACAGCATGGTCGAGAGCGGAACAAAGCTCAACCTTGACTACTATATCCGCGAGGTCATGGACGACGACCACATGCAGGACATCTACGACTACTTCCGCGAAGCAGAAGACAACAACATCGACGATGCCCTCGACGAGTTCTCCGAAGACGAAGACGAGTACACCGAAGAGGAAATCAAACTCGTCCGCATCAAGTTCCTCTCCGAGAACGGTAACTAGTAATGGCGTCCGTGCATAAAACGCATCGGTGCTAAGCACCCAAGAACCTTAACGTTGACGCTAACGTTAACTGAGATTAGGGAGGTAATTATAGCATAAAGGCAGGCGATTGGTCGCCTGCCTTTTTTCGTGTGCATCATGCATCCCACACAATAATAAGAAAGGACAAAAGGCGCGTTTATTTATACAGAATTACCCAATCTTTGTTCAAAAGTTCCGATAGCTTGCAGGTTTAGCATACAAAAGTAACTTGGAAACCAAAGAATGTTGTACTTTTGCAGCCGGTTTACGTGCGCGTGCATATAGTGCGTGTGTATAGTAAGGTAAAAGAGAGTAATATATACCAATAGCAATAACAAATAATAAAATAGCACTTTAAGGTAAAAACAAAATGAAAGGAAACTTACTTAACAAGGTATGGCTACGAGTCATGATGATAGTAGCCGTGATGACAACCGCTTTTGCTGGTACAGCCTGGGCAGCAGACGAACTCTATTATTCGTTGGTGCCAACAGCAGTGTCAGGTGGTAACACTAATTATAATGGAAGTGGTAATGCTACAATCAATGGCATACAATGGAACGTTCAAGGAGTTACTAATACAAATCCATGGCAAATCGGAGGTATACGTCTTAATAATACGGTACGTAATGTGTCTTCTTTGACCGCAATACCTCAGATTATTAATAAGGTGACACTCAAAGTGGGTGCTTTACATGAAGGTACATTTAATTTGGGCACTTTAACTGTCAATTCCCTGAAGTTGATAGTTGCGAGTGATGCTAATTTCAATAATAAAATAGAGGAGGTGACAAAAACTTTTGCAGCAAATCAGAATATTGATTTCACACCAACTAACGCAAACTGGCCTGCTGGTAGCTATTACAGATTTACGTTTACAATTTCAACAGAAAGCTGGTGGTCAGAACTTTATTTTGATTTCGAGGGAGCAGATTTCTATGCCCCATACGTAGAAACACCTGTTATCAGTGGCACACAAGTGTTCGAAGAATCAACACAAGTAACGATTACTTGTCCCGCGCCCGATGCTGATGCAACCATCCAATATACTTTAGATGGTGGTATTAATTGGCATGATTATGACGATCCCTTTACTTTGACTCAAACGACCACAGTCCTTGCAAAGGCAACTAAGGTAGGTAAGAATGAAAGCCATGAAGCAACCAAGACTTTCTGCCAAGAAGGTGATTTGGTTATAGTAGACTGGAACTTGACTAAACCAAGCCGCTAATTCTTATCTTGGCGGTAATTACACTTACACCCGATTCTATCAGAATCAACGTTTGACGGTTACTCCACATCCTGATTATGAGATTGGTCATGTTGAATTTATTTGCACGACCAATAATTATACAGCTGGATTAACTGAAGGAAACGCTTGGACCAATGCAACGGCATCTGTCAGTGGTAATACGGTAACGGTAACTCCTACTAATCTCACAGCATCTATCAGCAAAGTTATTTCTGCACAAACACGTGTTACTGCTGTCAATGTGTATTATATCCCACATTTGGTACCATATATTGCGATGAAGGATATTCCTATAAGCGTAACCAGTGCAGAAGCGGAAGGTACGATAAATGTATCTTATAACGATGTTGATCAGGCAAAAGCTCAGGTACAGGTTGTCGATGGAAATAATCAAGCTGTAACATGGGTTCATCCGACACTAACTTCAAATAATGCTGTAGTATCATATAGAATTGATCCTAATACTGTCGCTGAGAGCCGCACAGCTTATATAATAGTTAAATCAGGCAATTATTCTTCAAATCGCATCACTGTGACTCAGGAAGCTGCTATTGTATTGTATAATGCTCAAGAGAATACTTCCACCATTACCAACAATGATGGTAAAGAATGTTGCGTCATACTCGATAGCCGTACATTCTCAACTGGCAAATGGTACACACTGTGCCTGCCGTTCGATGTGACGATTGCAAACAGCCCATTGGCTGGTGCTGATGCTCGTAAACTTGACGTTGATAACACAAGGATTGAAGGCAAAACTTTGAAACTTGAGTTCACTCCTGTACCTGAACTCAAAGCAGGAACACCGTACATCATCAGATGGGAAAGCGGCAGTACTATCGCTAATCCTGTTTTCGAGAATGTAACTATTTCAAAGGCTCAACCTCAAGTAGTATGTGACCTTCGCAATAACAGGGGTGTTCAGTTTGTGGGTACTTATGACTACAAGGCATATACAGAGGTAGACCAGAGCAAACTCTTCATCAGCAATAATACATTCTATTATGTAGGCGTGAATACTACAATTGGTGCTCAGAGGGCTTACTTCCAGCTTATAGGCTTTATCTATGATACAGGTGCGGCCAGTGTCGGTGGTGTCAAGGAGTTTGGAATTACCTTCCTCGATGAAGACCCAACGGGCATTGATAACGTTAACGATAACCTTAACCTTAACGACGAGGCTATCTACAACATCGCTGGTCAGCGCATCCAGAAGATGCAGCGCGGCATTAACATCGTGAACGGTAAAAAGATATTCGTAAAGTAAACAGGAGGACATGACAATGAAAAAGAACTATATGAAACCCGAGATGTTTGCTGTAACATTACAACATCAAGATAGCATCCTGCAGTCTGTTAGTCAAGTTGACGGTGGAGATACCGGCATCGGAAGTGGCGATAATGGCGGCAATGGTGGCGGATTGGGAGCTGATGTAAAAGGCTCCAAGAGCATTTGGGACGAGGAATGGTAAGAAGCCAACGATAACGTTAACGCTGACGATAACGATAACTTTCTTGCGCCCTTCGGTGCTCAGGCGGCAAAGCCGGAGAACGTTAACTAAGGAAAGGGAATAAATAAAGCGCAGCCCGCTTGACTTTGGTCAGGCGGGTTGCTTGTTCTTAGACGCAGGCAGTTATGTTGCCCAACTTAACGTGGATCGTTTGCAATTTTAACGTGGATTGTTTGCAATTTTAACGTGGATCGTTGGCCGATGCTCCACGTTAAGTTTGCGTTTACTCCATGGAGCATCAGACTCTCCTCCTAGAGGAAGATGACTGAATGAATCTTTTTTGCGAAACACTCGTCACTCATCACCTTCCTGCCTTAAATGTATGATTTTAAGGCTGTTGCAAGGTGATGAGTGGGTGACGACTCATCATCTACTCATCACCCATGTATTTCCTTATGAGTCAGCACCTTAAGAGGGGTTGGTGACGAGTGACGAGTGTTTTTGATTTTCTCCCGATTATTGATGTTAGACAAAAAAAATGCAGCTTGTTGAACAAAAAAAATCATATTCTTCCTTTGCAGTTTCCGTAAAAAGTAATACTTTTGCAGCCGAAATATGCCCACGCGCACGCGACGCGTATGTTTTAGTATGTATAAAGAGATATAAACAGATAACAATTAAATCATAAAAAGAATATGAAAAAAACTACATTTCTAACGAAAGCAGCCGCGCTGCTAATCGTAGTGCTCTTCAGCCTGACAGGCGCAAGAGCACAACAAACCGTACCTTACGAGTATGGCTTTGAGAACCGAAATCTGAGCACTGATGGTTGGGTACTCCAAGGTAGTACACAAACAGGATCAGCAGCAGGTAATAATGCAACTGGTATAAATACTGGTACTTACGCTCATAGTGGTACTTATGGTTTCCGTTTCCGATATAACGATGATGAAGCATATCTTGTATCTCCTGTTTTTACTAGTGGCTGGTGCGTTGATGTGTCTTTTTGGTACAAAGAAAGTTCAACTGACTATGGAGATGGAAAATTCCAAGTGGGTTATACAACAGACGAGTCAGTTACTGATGCCAGTGCTTTCACTTATGGCGATGAAGTGATCGTTTCGTCAGACCAATGGCAACAGTATTCACAATCATTTCCAGCAGAAACCAAGCGTATAGCCATTAAACATATTTTTAACGATGCTCACTTCCTTTGTCTTGATGATTTTAATTTTGTACCGCTTACTATCAGTGGTAACCAGGAGTTCGAAGAATCAACGCATGTTACGATTACTTGCGATGTAGAGGGCGCGACTATTCTGTATAGCACAGATGAAGGCACATCGTGGAAGACTTACCCAGAAGGAGGTTTTGACTTGGAAGAAACAGCGACAGTCACTGCAAAGGCAACCAAAGAAGGTTTGGGTGACAGCCCAGAGGTAAGCAAGTTCTTCGTCAAGGCAGGTCATTTTACTTGGAATTTAATGACAAACCCAGATGATTATACCATCACAAAGACAGCGGACAAAGTTCAATGGATCAGTGAGGGTGCCACTATGGAGCTTGCAAAAGTAGGAAACTCAGAAGATGCCAATGCTTATCTGGGAGGAACTGCCGCTCATAATCATACACGTATGTATAATGGTCAGACTTTAACGTTTGCTCCAGTTGAGGGCTTTAAGATTACTTCTATTGAGATAACAACACCAGCTAATGGTGGTGGTTGGGGGAATCGTCGTTACTACGGAGACGAATTAAACAGTAGAATGTCTTCCTTGACTAATGCAACTAAGACACATACTACCAATTCAACTCTAGTGACAATAACTCCAACAGATGGTTCAGTTCCTGTCGTTGCAACATTCTCAAATGAAGTTCGTGTGACTGGCGTAGATGTGACCTATGAGGCGCTTCCTGCTCCATTTATTGCAATTGCATCAGTAGACGGGAAGGTGAATGAATCAAGTGCTTCAGTTACGAATAAGACCCTAAAGACGTATTATGGTAATATAGATGACAATAGCGACGCTGCTGTAGTGCTTTGTGATGCGCAGGGTAATACTGCCAGCTATGATTGGATCAGCGTAGCACTTTCCAATGACGATACCAAGACTGTAACATATAGCCTTGCAGCTAACACTACGAGAGAAGCTCGCACAGCCTATGTAAAGGTTACTGCAGGTGGAGTTTCATCCCCCGTCGTTGCTATAATCCAAGCTGCTGCTATTGTATTGGCAGATGGTGTAGGTGCTGATAATACCAGTCTCATTAAGAGCCACAATGGAGAAAAATGTAGCGTCATACTTGATAGCCGTACATTCTCACCGGGCAAATGGTACACACTGTGCTTGCCGTTCAATGTTGATTTGAACGCAGCAGGATGCCCCTTGGCTGGAGCTGATGTCCGTAAACTTGACGAAGATAACACAAAGACAAGAATTGAAGGCAAAACTTTGAAGATCGAGTTCATATCTGTGGACGAGCTCAAAGCAGGTACACCGTACATTATCAGATGGGAAAGCGGCACCGACATCGTTAATCCTGTTTTCACGGATGTAACTATTTCAGAAGAAAGGGAGGATTGGCAATGCGAGCTTGGCGAAGGGATGTCTGTTTGGTTCATAGGTTCTTATGCTTACCAGAAGTTTACGGAAGTAGACCAAAGCACACTCTTTATAAGCAGTAATAAGTTCTATTATGTAGGCGTGAATACTACAATTGGTGCTCAGAGAGGTTACTTCCAGCTCAATGGCTTTAGCTACGATCCAGGTTCGACCAGCACTGGTGTCAAGGAGTTCGGAATTACCTTCGATGAGGAAGATCCTACAGGCATTGATAACGTCAACGTTAACCTTAACAACAACGGAAGCATCTACAATGTTGCAGGTCAGCGTTTAGGTAAGATGCAGAAGGGCATCAATATCGTGAATGGAAAGAAAATTTTCGTAAAGTAACAGGAGGACATGACAATGAAAAAGACATATATTAAACCATCGATGTTTGCCGTTACGTTGCAACATCAGGATCGCATCTTACAGTCTGTTAGTCAAGTTGACGGTGGAGATACCGGCATCGGAAGTGGCGATAATGGCGGCAATGGCGGCGGATTGGGAGCTGATGTAAAAGGCTCCAAGAGCATCTGGGACGAGGAATGGTAATGAACCAACGATAACTCTGACGATAACCTTAACGATAACTTATAAGAGAAGAGCCCTTCGCTGCTTAGCGAGGGGCTCTTCTTATTGTTTGTGTGTTGTTTACTTCAGCACTCCCAATTCTTTACCTACTTTTATGAAGGCGGCGATGCACTTGTCGAGGTGTTCGCGCTTGTGGCCTGCAGAGAGCTGAACACGGATGCGGGCCTCGCCCTTCGGCACGACGGGATAGTAGAAGCCGGTGACGTAGATGCCTTCTTCCTGCATCTTGGCAGCGAAGACTTGCGAGAGCTTTGCGTCGTAGAGCATCACGGCGCAGATGGCGCTTTGCGTGGGCTTGATGTCGAAGCCGGCTGCCATCATCTTGTCGCGGAAGTAGTTGACGTTCTCCACAAGGCGGTCATGCAGCTCGTTGCTTTCCTTGAGCATCTTGAACACTTCGAGGGAAGCGCCGATGATGCAGGGAGCCAGTGAGTTGGAGAAGAGGTAAGGACGTGAGCGTTGACGCAGCAGGTCGATGATTTCCTTGCGACCTGTGGTGAAGCCGCCCAGTGCGCCACCGAAGGCTTTGCCCAAGGTGCCTGTATAGATATCGATGCGTCCGTAGGTGTCGGTCAGTTCGCTTACGCCGTGACCTGTCTTGCCTACAACACCAGCCGAGTGACTCTCATCGACCATGACGAGTGCGTCGTACTTCTCAGCGAGGTCGCAAATCTTGTCCATCGGTGCGACATTGCCGTCCATCGAGAAGACGCCGTCGGTCACGATGATGCGGAAGCGCTGAGCCTGTGCCTCTTGCAAGCACTTCTCCAGTTCCTCCATGTTGGCGTTGGCGTAACGATAGCGCTTTGCCTTGCAGAGGCGCACGCCGTCGATGATGCTGGCGTGGTTGAGGGCGTCGCTGATGATGGCGTCCTCCTCGGTGAAGAGCGGTTCGAACACACCGCCGTTGGCGTCGAAGCAGGCGGCATAGAGGATGGTGTCCTCCGTGTGGAAGTAGTCGCTGATGGCAGCCTCGAGTTGCTTATGGATGTCCTGTGTGCCGCAGATGAAGCGGACGCTCGACATGCCGAAGCCGCGCTGCTGCATCATCTTCGTAGCGCCTTCGATGAGACGCGGATGGTCGGAGAGGCCGAGGTAGTTGTTGGCACAGAAGTTCAGCACCTCTTTGCCCTTCACCTGAATGGCAGCCTTCTGTGGACTTTCGATGAGGCGCTCTTCCTTGTAAAGGCCAGCTTCACGAATCTCAGCGAGCGTCTGGCTGAGATGTTCTTTCATTTTACCGTACATATTTAAAAGTTTAAAAGTTTAAAAGTTGAAAAGTTTAAGAGTTTAAAGGTTTAAATGTTGAATAGTTTAAAGATAAAAGATAATATCAGTGCAAAGTTACAAAATAATTCATAGTTCATTGTTCTTAGTTCGTAGTTTTTTTGTAATTTTGTGCGAGAAAAAACTAAAACTCACAAATACGCGAATGAAAAACATACTTATTATTGGCTCAACAGGACAAATTGGTTCTGAGCTGACGATGCACCTTAGAAGTCTTTACGGAAACGAACATGTTGTGGCAGGCTACATCCCCAGGGCAGAGCCGAAGGGTGAGCTGCTGGAGAGCGGTCCGTGTGCCCTCGCGGACGTGATAAAGGCTGAGAGCATCGCTGATGCGGTGAAGAAATACAACATCGATACCATCTACAACCTCGCGGCGCTGCTGTCGGTTGTGGCAGAGTCGAAGCCTCGCCTGGCGTGGAACATCGGCATAGACGGCCTGTGGAACATCCTGGAGATTGCTCGCGAGAACAAGTGCGCGGTGTTTACTCCCAGCTCGATTGGCTCGTTCGGTCTCGAGACGCCCCACGATATGACGCCCCAGGACACCGTGCAGCGTCCGNNNNGTGACGACTGAACTGCTGAGCGAATGGTTCTTCCATAAGTACGGTGTCGATACGCGCAGCGTCCGCTTCCCAGGCATCATATCCTACGTCACACCTCCAGGCGGCGGCACCACCGACTACGCCGTCGATATCTATTATTACGCAGTTCGTGGCGAGCGCTTCACTTGCCCCATCAAGGCCGGAACGCACATGGACATGATGTATATGCCCGATGCCCTGCACGCTGCCACAATGTTGATGGAGGCCGACCCAAGCCGTCTTGTGCATCGCAACGGCTTCAACATCGCAGCCATGAGTTTCGATCCGGAGATGATCTACAAGGCCATCAAGAAGTATAAGCCCGAGTTCGAGATGGTCTATGACGTCGATCCGCTCAAGCAGTCGATTGCCGAGTCCTGGCCAAACATGATGGACGACTCTTGCGCCCGCAAGGAATGGGACTGGGAACACAAATATAACCTCGACGACATGACGAAAGACATGCTCGAGAAGTTGACGAAAAAGCTCCTTTAAGGAGTAATAGTAGTAGTATTTAAATAGTGGAGAGTCCGATGCAATGCGTCGGGCTCTTTTTGTTTACCTGTCCTTTTGCCCTGTTTCTCGTGACTATGGACCAGAATTCTCGCGTCCATTCCATTGCATGTACATGTATGTGCAATTGCACGTACATGTATATGCAATTGCACATACATGTACATGCAACGAATTTGACGTGCTATGTTGGCTGTCGCGACAGGTCGGACAAAGAAAATCCGCGTGCCTCGATGGGTATCGTAGCACGCGGATTGTGTTGACGCTCGCAGGAGCGATGGCAGCGTCGGGCCGTCAGTTCACTTCAATCAGCACTTCGGAGAGGGTGGGATGGATGTGTACGGTCTCGCGCAACTGACGGAGCGTGGCCCCGAGCGTGATGTAGGCCGTCACTTCCTGGACAATGTCGGCAGCATGTGCGCCGAAGACATGTGCGCTGAGCAGCTTGCCTTCTTCCGGCTCGCAACACAGCTTGACCATTCCCTCGGTCTCGTTCATTGCCAGAGCCTTGCCGTTGGCGCGGTAGAAACTCTTGTGGCACTCGAACGGCACGCCCTGCTCCTTCAACTGGTCCTCCGTGGGACCGACGCAAGCAGCCTCTGGCTCGGTGAATATCGCGGCAGGCATGAAGTCAAATCGTATCTTGTCCTCGATGCCGAGGATGCGGTTCACGACATGTATGCCTTGCATCTCCGCCGCATGGGCCAGCATCTGTCGTCCGTTGACGTCGCCAATGGCGTAGATGCCTTTCACGCTGGTCTCGAAGTTCTCATCCACAGCGATGCCCTTGCGCTCGTCGTATTCGAAGCCCGCGTTGGCGAAGTCCGGCGACACGTTCGGCTTGCGGCCCGTTGCCATCAGCACGTAGTCGGCTTCTACTGCGACCTCCTTGCCTTTCTGCTCGAACAGGACAGCCTCTCCTAAATCCTCCCCTAAAGGGAAGGACTTACTTTGCTCCCCTCCTTTTAGGGAGGGGTTGGGGGTAGGCTCGATGCTCTTCACGCCAGCTCCCATGTAGAAGGTGATGCCGCGCTTCTCCAGGAGTTTGCGCAGGCGCTTGGCGATGTCGCCGTCCACCATGGGCAGGCACTCCTTGAGGTACTCCACGACGGTCACCTCGCTTCCGAACTTCTGGAAGACGCTCGCGAACTCCATGCCGATGACGCCAGCGCCTATGATGCAGAGGCGCTTGGGCAGTTCCTTCAGTCCGAGCAACTCGGTGGAAGAGCCCACGTTCTGTTCGTCAGCACCTGGGATGGGCAACATCTTTGCGCTGCTCCCTGTGGCGACAATGATGTTGGGAGCCGTCACACCGCTCACCGTATTAGCGTTGATGAAGACGCCCTTCTCGCGTACCAAAGTGATGTTGGGGTGGGAGAGTAGTGTCTCCACGCCGCTGCGTAGTGCCTCGACCACTTGTGGCTGACGCTCTACGGCTTCCTTGAAGTCCTTGGAATGTACGTAGGTCTTCGTCGGGATGCAGCCCACGTTGAGGCATGTGCCGCCCACGTTGACGTCCTCGAAGATAGTAACCTTCAAGCCCTTCTTCGCTGCATAGACCGCTGCCTTATAGCCTCCAGGGCCGGCACCGATGATGATAAGGTCGGAACAATTCATGATGTTCTTTTTTATGGAGTTAAAGGAGTTAAAGGAGTTGTCGCGCTATGCGCTGGGGAGTTAAAGACAATAGATAGGGCAGCTCCCTTAAGTATCGTCTTTAACTCCTTTACTCCCTTTACTCCTTTAACTCCCGTTTATTAATTTTCCAAAGCCTTCCAATAGGTTGTTACTGGTTGCTTGGCCGCCAGCACGTCATCGACACGGCCGATTGGCGTGTTGTGCGGGGCTGTCTTCACCAGTTCGGGATCTGTCTTGGCCTCCTCCGCAATCTTGTGCATCACGTCGATGAAGGCGTCGATGGTCTCCTTGCTCTCGTTCTCGGTTGGCTCTATCATGAGACTTTCATGGAAGAGCAACGGGAAATAGATGGTGGGAGCATGGTAGCCATAGTCGAGCAGGCGCTTGGCCACGTCCATGGTCGTGACGCCGGTGCTCTTGTCAACGAGTCCGTCGAAGACCACCTCATGCTTGCACAGGCCCTTGATGGGCAGCAGATAGCTGTCGCGGAGGCTTTCCTTGATGTAGTTCGCGTTGAGCGTTGCCAAGGGGCCGACCTGCTTGATGTTCTCTGAGCCGAGCGACAGGATGTAGGCATAGGCCTTCAGCATTACGCCGAAGTTGCCGAAGAAGTTGCCGACGGAACCGAGTGAAGAGTCTGCTCCCCAGTCGATGATGAAGCCTTCCCATTCGGTCGGGCCATCCTCGGGGATGTCGTAATTCACGACAACCTTCTTGACGCGAGGTGTCGGGAGGAACTGCTCCAAACCTTTGCGTACGCCGACCGGACCGCTGCCTGGACCGCCACCGCCATGAGGCGTGGAGAACGTCTTGTGCAGGTTGATGTGCATCACGTCGAAGCCCATGTCGCCAGGACGGCATTCGCCGAGCAATGCATTGAGGTTCGCGCCGTCGTAGTACATCAGGCCGCCTGCCTTGTGCACCATCTCGGTAATCTCCAGCACACGCGGCTCGAAGATGCCCAACGTGTTGGGGTTGGTCATCATCATGGCTGCGATGTTGGGGCCTTCTAGTTGAACTAGACGCTCTAGGTCTTCTAGGTCAACTGTTCCGTTGGCGTTGCTCTTCACCTCGACGACCTCCAGACCGCAGACTGCTGCAGAGGCAGGGTTCGTGCCGTGTGCCGAGTCGGGAATGAGAACCTTGGTCCTGACGTCACCTCGGCTTTCGTGATAAGCACGGATGACCATCAAGCCAGTCAGCTCGCCATGTGCTCCGGCACAGGGATTCAGGGTGAATTCGCTCAGGCCGGCAAGCTCGGCAAGCGACTCCTGCAGGTTGTAATACACCTCCAGCGCGCCTTGACAGGTCACGGCGGGTTGCAGGGGATGCAATCCGGCGAAGGCCTTCATGCCGGCTATCTCTTCGTTGATGACGGGATTGTACTTCATCGTGCACGAGCCGAGCGGATAGAAGCCGTCGTTCACGCCGAAGTTGTTGTGACTGAGGTTCGTGTAGTGACGCACCACCGTCAGCTCGTCGCACTCGGGCAAGCGGGCTGCTTCCTTGCGGCGAAGTGCCTCGGGAAGTTCCGCCGTTGTGTGCGTGCGGTCATAGTCCTGCGGAAGGGAGTAACCCTTGCGTCCTTTCTTCGACAACTCGAAGATAAGGTTTCCATATAATGTCCTGTTCATGCCTTTGCCTCCTCTTCCTTAAATTGCTGAATAATCTCGACGAGTTCGTCGATCTCTTCTGTTGAGCGCTGCTCCGTGACAGCCAGCATGAGTGTCTTCTCGCCGACCTGAACGCCAGCGAGGTAGCCGTTGGCGGTGCATTCGTCGAGGAGCGCTTCGAGGTCTCCCTCGTAGTCCACGCAGAACTCATTGAAGAAAGGTTGTCCCGGGAAAGTGTCCTTGAACTTGCCCGTCGCGATGAGTTTGTCGCGGAGGCTGTGTGCGCCGGCATAGCTCATCTCCGCCACTTCGCGAAGTCCCTCTTTGCCCATGAGGCTGAGGTATATCGTGACATAGAGCGCCATGAGGCTCTGGTTGGAACAGATATTGGAGGTTGCCTTCTGGCGACGTATATGCTGCTCGCGAGCCTGCAGTGTCAGGACGAAAGCACGCTGGCCGCGATTGTCGAGGGTCTGTCCCACGATGCGTCCCGGCAGCTTTCGCATCAGCTTCTCCGTGCAGGCCATGTAGCCCACGCCGGGGCCTCCGAAGGTCATGGGAATGCCGAGGCTTTGGCCTTCGCCTACAGCCACGTCGGCTCCCCATTCGGCTGGCGTCTTCAGGATTGCCAGGTCGCTGGGGTTGGCGTTCACTACGAAGATGCCTTTCTGCTCGTGGATGGCGTCGGCGATGCCTGTGTAGTCCTCGACGATGCCGTAGTAGTTGGGCTGCTGCACGATGAGTCCTGCGACGCCGCCTTCAGCGATTTCCTTGTCGAGAGCGCTGCGGTCGAGAACACCATTAACAGCAGGCACAAGCTTGATGGGGAAGCCGTGGAAGTGCGCGTAAGTCTCGACGACGCGGCGCACCTTTGGGTCCACCGTCTCGCTCATCAAGACGCAGTTTGCCTTCTTGGCGTTGCCCCAAGCCATCATGGCAGCTTCCGCCGTGGCGGTTGCGCCGTCGTACATCGAAGCGTTGGCAATGTCCATGCCCGTCAGCTCAGCAATCATCGACTGATACTCGAAGATGTAGTGGAGCGTGCCCTGCGATATCTCGGCTTGGTAAGGCGTGTAGGACGTCAGGAACTCCGAGCGCTGGATGAGGTTCTGCACTACGCTGGGCGCATAGTGGTCGTAGCATCCTGCACCGGCAAAGCAGACGAGCTGCCTCGTGTTGTCAGGTGCAGTCAGTTGTTCGAAGAAAAGTCGCAGGTCAGTTTCCGAGAGAGCTTCGGGCAGTTCATACTCTCTCTTGAAGCGCGCAGCCTCAGGCACGTCGTCGAAGAAGTCGTGAACCGTCTTCGCGCCAGTAGCCTTAAGCATTTCCTGCAAGTCCTCTTCGGTGTGAGGGAAATATTTGTACATGATGATTTTATTCGTTACAATGTGCTTTGTATGCTTCTACGTCCATCAAAGACTCGAGTTCCGAGGGGTCGGAGAGCTGCACCTTGATGATCCAGTTGGCAAAGGCGTCTTCGTTCAGAAGCTCGGGTGTGTCCTCGAGGGCCTCGTTGACTTCAACGACGGTACCACTTACGGGAGAAATCAAATCACTTGCTGCCTTGACGCTCTCCACGGCGCCAAACTCTTCGCCTGCAGTTACCTCGTCGTCCACCTCAGGCATATCGACGTAAACCACATTGCCGAGAGCATGCTGAGCATAGTCAGAGATACCAATGTAACCGTATTCGCCTTCTACGCGAATGTACTCGTGTGACTCGCTGTAACGGAGTCCTTCTTCAAATTTAGCCATACTTGCGGATCTGCACTTGCAGCGGGGTGTCGAGCTTTGCATAGTCTGTCTTGACGAGGGCCATGCAGACGCTCTTATCGACGCTGAGGCAATGATAGCCGGTGGTGACTTCGCCCACCTGCTCGCCCTCCATGTTGAGGACGGGATAGCCGTGGCGGGGGATTGCTTTGTCTGCGAGTTCGATGCCGACGAGCTTCTGTGCGACGCCGTTTGCCTTCTGCTCAACGAGGGCTTCCTTGCCGATGAACTCGGGCTTGTCGAGCTTGCAGAACATCGACAGACCTGCCATAACGGGGGAAATGTCTGCGCTGAGTTCGTCGCCATAAAGCGGCAGGCCGACCTCGAAGCGCAGGGTGTCGCGACAACCTAAGCCGCAAGGTTTGCAGCGACCGCTCTGGATGAGCTTGTCCCAAGACTGCTGAGTGAACTCGTGTGAGCCATAGATCTCGAAGCCGTCCTCGCCTGTGTAACCTGTGCGAGACACGATGATGTCGCCCACGACCTTTGCCGTGTAGAACTTCAGCTCGCTGCAGGGGATGCCGAGCACCTCTTCGACGACGGCTTCGGCCTCAGGTCCTTGCACGGCAAGCTGCCCATAGAAGTCGCTCTGATGGTCGAGCTTGATGTCGAAGCCTGCTGTGTGCTCCTTCATCCAAGCCACATCCTTGTCGATGTTTGCTGCGTTGATGACGAGGAAGAAATCGTTCTCGCCCATCTTATAGACCAGCAGGTCATCCACCGTTCCGCCGTTGGGATAGAGCATCATACCATAATAAATTTGTCCGACGGGTGCTCCAGCCACATCGTTCGTGAAGATGTGCTGAACGTAGCACTCAGCGTCGGGACCCGTGATGCGCACTTCGCCCATGTGACTCACATCGAAGACGCCGCAATGCTGACGTACGGCATTGTGCTCGTCGGTGATGTTCGAGTACTGGATGGGCATGATGAAGCCGCCAAAGGGTGACATGAGTGCGCCCAAGGCCACGTGGCGGTCATACAGACATGTTTTCTTTTCCATAGATAAATTCAGGGTTTAGATATGTTTCTTGTTCTATTCTTTCGATGTTCCTGACGTCCTCGTCGGTGAGCCTAAGCGTGTTGGAGCAGAGCCTTTCCACGGCGAAGCGCTTGAACTCCTCGATGCTGAGGCTGGTGTGCTCCTTGAGGAGTGTGATGCGCTGCCGCACGCTTTCCACGCCGTGCTTCGTGAGCTTCTGCTTGGGCGGCGTGATGGCCTGGAGCATGTGCTGCATGTCGGTGTCGAAGAGCATTGTGCCGTGAACGATACTCCACCCAGGTTTGTGGTAGTAGGCATTGCCTGAGACCTTCCTGCCGCCGATGAGCACGTCGTTGTTCTCTGTGGAGGTGGCGTCCAAGCCGAGTTCCTTGAGCATCGCGCAGACCATTTGCATGTACTCGCGGAACGTTGTCTGCACCTGGTCAGAGCGTGTGATGTAGCTCATCATGACGTTCGAGCGGTCGGCATATACGCAGCCGCCACCGCTCTTGCGACGATAGAACTGTATGCCGTGCTCGCGGCAGTAGGGTATGTTCACCTCGTTTTCGATGACCTGATGCCTGCCGAAGATGACCGTCGGCTCCACTTGCCAAAGGAAGAAGAGAGCCTCCTCTAAATCTCCCCCTGAAGGGAGAGACTTTAAGCCCTTCCCTTTAGGGGAGGGTTTGGGAGAGGCTGCATACTCCTCCATCGCGAGGTAGAAGCTGAGGCGTCGCGTTTCGTCTGTTGGCAGGACCAAATGAGTCATTGAGAAAGCTGTTAGTCGCTTAGCGACTACAAATATACTCTTTTTTCTTGGAAAGACAAAGGGAATACCGAACTTTTTATGTTTTCTTTATAAACCGCCATTTTTGCTTCGTGTCCTGTCTCGTGCCAGAAATGTAAAGAAATTTCCGAGAAGTGCTCATCGAGGCTTTAAAAAATGGCCTTCGTTGCGGCCAAAGACCCAAAAGGCTGCAAATTTTGCCATTTTTCTAACTTGTTTAAAGTCAGCGACATGTAAAACAGGCTAAATTCGTCATGCAGAGAAAATGGTCACGAAAAGAGTGTTTTAGGGTAGAAAAATGCCCGTTTCATCGATAAATTTAGCGTGCCTCATCGCCCAACTTAACACGTTAAGTTTGCCAATTTGGCACGTTAAGTTTGCCATTTCCCTATGCCGCGTTGGATAATTTGACTGGGGAAGTTGGATTTCTCTCCCTGTTTCGTCGCTTCTTTCGATACTCAGAATAAAAATACTGTAAAGTATTTTCCTGAAAACATAGCGCTTTTCGTCAATTAGAAGCCCGTGCCTAAGCATCGCTTTCCCTCAATTAATTGCTCATTTTTGGAACTTTTTATCCATTTTTCCTTGCGTATATATTAAATAATGTTTAATTTTGCAGGAGAAAACCTAGTATTAACCATTATAATCTTTAGGCTTATGAAGAACAGATTTTTACTCAGTATCGTGCTCATGCTGTTGTGCTTCAGCGCAGCAAGAGCAGAAGTGGTGACGGTCGGCAGTGGTACGGATACCAATACTGGCCTACCTTTTCCGACTAATTGGAATTATTGTTTTTCGCAGCAAATTTATTCCTCAACGGAAATTGGAAGGACCGGTACCATCACCAGTATTGCATTCTACGCGGCAGAGAGTACTACTCCAACACATTATCGCAATATCAGAGTTTATATGACTTTGACCGACAAGACCTCTTTCAGCTCTTCAACCGACTGGGAAACCGTCTCGGAGAGCGATAAAGTCTTCAGCGGTAATGTGTCGTTTAGCATGGAAACGTGGACCACAATTACTCTCGACACTCCCTTTCAATACGATGGCACAAAAAACCTGTGTATTACCGTAAACGACGTGACGGGTTCTTATCTAAACTCCACATATTGGCTGTCGTACTCTGATGGATCAAAGTCTATTACATGGTATAACGATAATGAAGCCTATGACGCTACATCGCTGTCAACTGCAACTACAGCTGGGTCTAAGGTTACTCGTGACTACAAGTCTCAGGTGCAGCTCACCTTCGCCGATGGTGGAAGTTCCGATGTTATCGAGATTGGCTCAGGCACAGAAACTTCAAATTTACTGCCTACAGACAACTATTACAAATACTCTCTGACGCAGCAGATATACACGAAGGATGAAATAGGCGGCAGCACAACCCTCGAAAGCATCAGCTTCCTTAATGCCAGTCAGTACGAAAGGAATCGTAACCTCGACATCTACCTGATGCATACCAGCAAGGAAGCCTTCGATGGCTCGGATTGGATTGACTGCTCAGGCGCTCAGAAAGTCTTCAGCGGAGAGGTTATGTTCTTCGTTGGCGAATGGACAACAATCGTCTTCGACACCCCGTTCGAATACAATGGCACAGACAACTTGGCAGTCATTGTGGACGATAATACCGGCGCCTATACTAGCAGTACGCCTTTCTATGTCTTCGATGCTCCTGGCCATGCAATGTATATCCGTAGCGATAATACTAATTATGATATCGCAAGTATCAGTGAATATACGGGGGCGAAACAAGATGTGAAGAACCAGATTAAGTTCAACGCAGCTCCCAATCGTGCACGACCCACTAACCTGCAGGTTACCGACGTAACATACAATTCGGCTACCATTTCATGGGAAGGCGAAGGCAGTAGATGGAATATACAATACAGGGAAGAATCTGCAGACTCATGGCTGACAGTTACAGGCTCTCCATCCAAGACCCAGACGCTTCAACCTCTTGCAGAGGAAACTGAATATGTGGTTCGTGTGCAGATAGATGAAGGCTCAGTAACTGAAGATGGATGGCGTTACACCTACTTCACCACTCCAGAACAGTATCCACGTCCAACAGACCTGACGGTTTCTGACATAACTGCTCATACTGCCATCTTGAAGTGGACAGAGAAATGCGACGCAACATCGTGGCAGATTGAACTGGATGGCACAACTACTTACGAGATTTCAGGAGAACCTGAATTCCTCCTGGAGGGACTCTCCGCAAACGCTGATCATACAGTAAAGGTGCGCTCCATCATCGACAAGAGTGAAGACATCTACAGTAACTGGAGCGATAGCGAAGAATTCCACACGGCCCAAACTAACCCAATTCCTACAGATATCGTAGTAACGCCCTACGAAACATCTGCCGACATCACCTGGACGGGCACAAGCGAAAGCTATGCCGTGAAGTACAGAAAGTCCAATGCAATCTTCTTCGATGACTTCGAGAACGGCTTGAGCAAATGGACCATCTATACCCAAGGTGAAGCACAAGAAGTCGGATGGTACATAAACGGCTCTAAAGCATATAATGGTAATTTTGCTGCAAGAGCAGATAGTTGGAAAGACAACACAGCTTATCAGGCAGACAACTGGCTTATCACACCAGCACTTGATCTGGGAGGCACATTGAAGTTCTGGGTTAGTTGCTACTCGGCTTCCTATCCTGACCAATATGAAGTGCTGTTATCCACGACAGGCAATGACATAGAAGACTTTACAACAGTGCTTCAACCAATGCAGAGCTCAACATTGGATTGGTCGGAAGTCGTTATTGACCTGAGCAGTTATGCAGGCCAGAGGGGTTATATTGCCATCCATCACCAGGACTATGACAAGATGTATCTTTTCATTGATGACTTCGGTGTATATTCTGCTTCAGAGGCATCCTGGTCAACTGTCTATACGACAGAGCCTAAGGTGACACTCAATGGATTGAATCCTGAGACTTGGTACGACTATCAAATAATCGGTTACTATGAAGGAGAACCCGATGCGGAAACCGAAATAGGCTCCTTTACCACAAAGGCCATAAATCACACTCCCACAGATGTTGCCGTTACGCCCAGCGGTACTTCTGCCACCATCAGTTGGGAAGGTTCATGCGACAGCTATAAGGTACGCTATATAGTTGCTCCAGAACCAGAGCCATATGCTACCATTATCCTAAGAACCGATGATGTCTGGGGAGATGGCAGCGGCTATCAGATGCTAATCGATGCTGATGCAGATACCTATGGCACTATTATTCCCACAAGTAACGGGTTGACCACGAGTGGCGATGCAGATCCTTCGGTCTATGCAGAATTTGAATATAAGATTCCGGAAAATGCTGATGGCGCTATGAATACATCCAACGTGATTATTAATAGTCAGGCATCCATCAAGATTCCAGCAGGTACATACGACTGGTGTATCACTAACCCGACTCCTGGCGACAGAATATGGATTGCCTCCCAAGGTGGAAATGTTGGTGGCCGCTATGACGACTATGTGTTTGAGGCAGGAAAGACATATGAGTTCTATGTTCATTCTGGAGGAAGTAATGATGCTACCGACCTAAACATTACCGCAGGAATGTATAATTGGGATGAAGCCATTACTATTGACGATGCAACCAGCCCTCTTATCATAGAAGGACTTGAACAGGAGACAACCTATGTGGTTCAGGTAATCGGCATCAAGGATGGCGAAGAATATGCTTCTGACGTCACTACCTTCACCACTCTTCCTCCCTCTGCTCCTACAGATATTGCCGTTACGCCAGGCAGCACTTCTGCCACCGTTAGTTGGAGTGGTACTACCGACAGCTATAAGGTAAAGTACAGAACCTCTGCGCAGAAAGTACCATCTGGTGAAACCTTCTTCGAGGGCTTCGAGGGCCTTGATGACAAAGCGATGCCTGATGGTTGGTCAGTTATAGATGCTGATGGCGACGGGTATGGCTGGTGTTCAGATTATAGCATAAGGGATGTTATATCTGAAGGTGTAAAGAATTTTAATATTTATTCAGGAAGCGGTATTATGACCTCAGCTAGTTACATCAATAACATTGGTTCACTGACTCCCGACAACTGGCTCATCACGCCGAAGGTGACACTGGGCAAAGCAGTGACTGCATGGCTGGTTGGTCAGGATCCTAGCTGGTGTAGAGAGTCCTTTGCCTTCTATGTATCCACTACTGGTACCAATCCTGAGGACTTTACTCAGGTGTCGCCAGAGTATGTTGCTTCAGGGGAATATGCAGAGTACACTGCAGACCTGAGCGCATATGCAGGTCAGGAAGGCTACATTGCCATCCGTCACTTCGATGTAACAGATATGTACTGGCTCAATATAGATGACTTCCGCATCTTTGCCGACTATGAAGTAATTCTTCCTGCTGGAGAATGGCAGACTATCGAGACAACCGATACGGAAGTAATGATAACAGGCCTTGATCCTGCAACCACTTACGAGTGTCAGGTTATCGGTATCAGTGATGACGTAGAATATGCTTCCGACATCGCTCCCTTCACTACAAATCCTCTCCTCTTCATGGATGCCTATGCTGATAATGATGATCTGATTAAATATTATCATGGAAAGACAGTAGATGTTACTCTTAGCTCTCGTACCTATAGGAAGGATGGCACATGGCAGACTATCTGCTTGCCCTTCGACGTAGAACTGGCTGACAGCCCGCTCGAAGGAGCTGAGGCAAGGACTACAGAGCATGCAAATGTAGAGGATAATATCCTTATCATAGATTGCTTGACTCCTGTCACTAAGATTGAAGCTGGCATACCTTATATCATTAGATGGAACAGCGGTGAAGATATTGTAGATCCTATATTCACTAATGTCGTTATTGACGCAAACAGGCATCCGATTTCTTTGTATGATGACGACGTTGCATTCCAATGCATATACTCCTACTTCGCAACCTCTCCTGATCCAACCTACAGCAGCTATTATTATGTAGCTGGTAGTCCAGCACTTGTGTCCATGGCCAATGGCTGTGAACTCCTTGCTTTCGACGCTTATATCGGAGTGTCCCAAACTCTTAATGAAACGTTACAAGGCGTTGCCATAAATACGGGCGACATGAGTATAGAAGACCTGATAGCAACAGGCATTCGTGGGATTGGCAACAGTCAACAGTCAACAGACGACGTACCTATCTATAATGTTGCAGGTCAACGCCTCAGCAAGAAGCAAAAGGGTGTCAACATCGTGAATGGCAAGAAGGTCGCGATTAAGTGAGTAACAAGGCAGAACTTGCTCAGGCTTGTTCGAACGTGAGCGAGCTCGGTGAAGCCAAACTCATTGTGAAGTAAGACAGATCATAAGCTAACACTAGAATAAATCATCTCCGTCCTCTTGCAGGGCGGAGATGATTCTTTTATGCCCTGCAGTTTTATGCCTGATGTTGTATTATTACAGGACAGTCGCTCCACAATACAACGCAAAACGGGCTGACAGCCTTTCAGCCATCAGCCTGTTCAGTACTCCGAGCCGGGGTCGAACCGGCACAGGTTTCCCTATCGGTGTTTGAGACCGACGCGTCTACCGATTCCGCCATCGGAGCTTTAACCGGCTGCAAAGGTACAACAAAAAGTGAAAAGTGAAAAGTGAAAAGTGAAAAATTATTGGTTTTATTGCTCTTTTTGTGCTTTTTCTCTAAACTCTAAACTCTAAACTCTAAACTTTTTTATAAATTTGTACGTGCTAAACCATGAATCATGAAGTTTTGTGTCTCACTATTCGGCATGCTGCCTTTGACGTTGTTCGCTAAGTCGAGTCACCCTAATATAATATATATAATGTGTGACGACATGGGTTATGGCGACTTGGGCTGTTACGGGCAGAAGCTCATCGCTACCCCCTGCATCGACCGTATGGCAGCGGAAGGGATGCTGTTCACTGATGCCTATGCCGGTTGTCCTGTGAGTGCACCCAGCCGTTGCTCGTTCATGACGGGCCAGCATACAGGTCATGCGAAGATTAGGGGCAACAAGGAATATTGGGGGCGTTCGGTGCTCAGGCAGAATATGTTCGGCGAAAATGCCGACTACTATGTCATCGGGCAGGAACCTTACGACATGACGCAGCCCATCATCCCTGAGCTTTTCAAGGAGAAGGGTTACCGTACAGGCATGTTTGGCAAGTGGGCAGGAGGTTATTGGAACTACGACTTCCCTGACACTTATGCCTGTCTTCCCGATGGAAACACAGATACCAGCAAGAGCCGTGAGAGTTCATCGTGCTCCCTGCCCAACCTGAGGGGCATAGATTGCTTTTATGGTCCTGTCTGTCAGTTCCAGGCTCACACTTATTTCCCCAATTTCCTGAACCGATACGACCCAGAGGGCAGGGGCGACAAGCACCTCGTGGCAGAAGTTTTGGAAGAGAACATTAAGTATCCTGGCGTGAATTCCGGCAGCACGGATTATGAAAAGCGCCCTCAATACTCAGCCGACCTCATCCATCGCTATGCACTTGAGTGGCTCGACCGGCAAAAGAAGGATGAACCTTTCCTTGGGATTTTCACCTACACCTTGCCGCATGCCGAGCTTTGGCAACCAAATGACTCTATCGTTGAACGCTATCACGGCGTATTCCTTGCTGAGGAGGAACGTTCTTACAAGACAGATGTCTGGAGTTGGTACTATGGTGGCGAGGACAAACATGCCCAGTTTGCAGCCATGATTACGCGGTTGGACTATTACGTCGGGGAGATATTGGAGAAACTGAAAGACAAAGGTCTTGACAAGAACACGCTCGTCATCTTTACTAGCGACAACGGCCCTCATGAAGAGGGTGGGGCAGATCCAGGCTTCTTTGGACGTGATGGAAAGTTGCGAGGCATCAAGCGAAGCACCTACGAAGGCGGCATCCGCATCCCCTTCATCTGTTGGGGAGCAGGCATTCCGAAAGGCAAAGTCAGCCATCATCAGCTCGCCTTCTACGACCTCATGCCAACCTTCATGGAGTATAGTGGCGCGTTCTCGAAGAAGGAAATCAAGGAACACAGCCTCGATTCTCCTCGTTATGACGGCATTTCCTTCTGCCCGACTTTGCTCGGAAAGGACAGGAAACAACAGAAGCACGAGTTCCTCTATTGGGAAATGAGCGATGGAGGGACACAAGTGATAGGCGTCAGAAAAGGCGATTGGAAACTGGTCGTCAGTCAGGGAAAGCCGTTCCTCTACGACCTTTCAACAGACATTCACGAGGACCACGACCTCAAGGATCTGTATCCCGATAAACTTGCGGAACTCATCGGCATTGTCCATCGCGAGCACACGGACAGTCCCCTCTTTCCTATAACAATTCCAGAGTAAACTGTCAACTGTTTCCTGTGACCTTATTCTTTGAGGCAATCAGATAACCTCAATGTAGAAAGTGAAAGGGCGAAAGCCGTCGTTGCAACTAATCATTGCACTCATTGGATTCTTCATCCAGCCGTCGAAGAAGTTGCCTTCGCCTTTGGCCAGAGACTCTACAAACTCTCGCATCGAAGACCACGCAGACGGGCACATCCCATCGGGACACTTCCCATCTACAGAAATCCATTGTTGCCCTTCCCTGACATCACAGGCGTGTTCGATGGGATTCTCGTATTTTTGCATCAGGTCAGGATAGACCGTCTGTCGTATAGCTGTAATTCGTACTTTGTTCATGCTGGCTTTGGGGGATAAATGTGGTAAAAGAAGAGAGGCTGAGTGCTTGCTTTGACTCAGCCTCTCCTTGTGTGTTTGCTTGGAAGATATTACTTCCCGAGGTCGATGCTTGCGCACCAGCCGCCGTTGCGAGCCATGTGGATGAGCAGAGTGGTTGTGTTGCCTACTCTGCTTTCCTTGCGAAGATAGTCCATTGCGATGATGTGTGCGTTGACACCATCCTCGAAGTATGTCATCTTGTACTGCTTGTCGGCAGGCAGGAAGTCGAGCTTGATTTCCAGATTGCGCTCGGTGCTATTGGTGATGCCACCAATGAACCACTTGCTTCCTTTACGCTTTGCCATTACGATGTACTGGCCTGCTTCTGCCTGCAGGACACGTGTCTCGTCCCAGTTCACTGGCACGCTTGTGAGGAAGTCGCGGCAGTCAGGCCATTGGTCGTAGCGGCAGGGGTTGTCCATCAGCATCTGGAGGTTGCTCTCGGCAAGTACGAAGATGGCCAGGTTGAAGACCTTTGTGCCCACACCAGAGCAGATAGGACGGCCGCCATGATGGCGTTCGGGCTGGTAGTTAAGCATAGAGCCTGGGGTGTAGTCCATGGGTCCGACGGCATTTCTGATGAAGGGCAGCCACACACTATTATCGGGTTTGCAGCTACCGTTATACTCCATGCCGCGCACACCTTCGTAGGTCAGAATGTTGGGATACTTGTAGTCCAAGCCGCTGGGATGGAATGCACCGTGGAAGTCAACGAAGATGTGATGCTTGGCAGACTCCTTGGCCACACGCTCGTAGAAGTTCACCATCCATTGGTCCTGACGGTCCATGAAGTCGATCTTCGTGCCTTTGATGCCCCATTCCTCAAACTTCTGGAAGAGGTCCATGTGGTGCTCGACTGTGAGCCAAGGCAACCAGAGGATGACGCCCACGCCCTTGCTCTTGCCGTAAGCGATAATCTCGGGCAGATGCACTTCGGGATTGGTCTCGAAGGGATTGCGTGTATTGAGCGCCCAACCTTCATCTATGAGGATGTAACCCACACCATTGCGAGCAGCGAAGTCAATGAAATACTTGTATGTGTCGAGGTTGATGCCAGACTTGAATGTAACGTCTGGACCGAAGGGGATGCCGTTGAGCCAGTCCCAGCAAGTTTGTCCGACCTTAATCCAATCGGTGTCTCCGATAGCGTTGGCGGGTGCAAGACGAACGGGCATAGTGCTCTCGGCCAGTTGTCCGTCGTTCTGAGTGATGAGCATATAGCGCCAAGGGAACGAGCGGGTGCCCTGTGTCTTGGCAACATAGTCGGCTTCCTTGAGAATCTTGTGTCTGCGGTCGCCGTCGTCCTGATATTCGATGGGGCACTTCGGCTGGATGATGGAGAAGGCGTTGGTGCCTTCGCCAACGGATTTGAGGAAGACGCCTGCATAGTCGAACAGGTCGAACTCGGAGATGAGGACTTTCTGCTTCTCGCCCATGACGAGGATGGGCAGTTCGCTCATCTTGTCGTCAGCCTTCCAGGCATTGCTCTCAACGACTGAGTAGTTCTCTTCGCAGCTTGTCTTGAAGCCGCCGGGCTGCTGCAGAACGAGCTTGCTGGGCGTTGCCAGCTGCCAGGTTCCGTCTTCGCTCATCACTTCGATTTCGCCCTTCAAGGCGGTGATGAAGCGGTAAGCCACGCCGTCGTTATAGACGCGCCACTCCACCTTGTAGCCTCCGCCAAAGGTGAGCGTGAGCAGGGTATAGTTGTTCTCTACCTTGCTGAACTTGAGGGGATGAATAGGTGTGATGGTCTCGTTAACCTTTGTCACCTTGTTGCCCTTCAGTACAGGCTTCTCTCCGAGGGTGCGGTCGCTGAGGGTCATGCCGATGCGGTTCTGCTTGAACAGCAGTTCGCCGTGGCTTTCTACGTCGTAGTAGATACGGTCGGAGACAGTTACCGTTACTTTAGTCTGTCCGTCGGGACTTGTTGCGCTGACTTTCTTCTGCGCATTAGCGGCAAAACTCGAAAGGAGCAGAACCGCAAGGAAAAGTGACTTCTTCATATTGTCAGTTTTAGTTAATGATAATCTTATAAGGCGATGTGTCAAAACGCGGCGTGCCACGTTTGTCATTTCGGCGTGCCGAATTGCTCATTTCGACGTGCCGCGTTGGCAAACATGGCGTGCCGCGTTTTTCAACACTTACTTTTCAATCTCCAGGAGCTCAACGGTGAAGATGAGGCAAGAGAAGGGAGGAATCTTTGCCTGCTCGCGGTCCTTGTAGGCCAGTTCCTGTGGAACATAGAGCATCCACTTGCTGCCGACGGGCATCATGCAGAGGGCTTCTGTCCAACCTGCAATAACTCCGCTTACGGGGAAGGTGACGGGCTTGTTGCGCTTATAGGAACTATCGAACTCAGTTCCGTTGATGAGGTGACCTTCGTAGTTCACCTTCACTTTCGATTCCTTTGTAGGAATCTCGCCAGTGCCCTGAGTCAGTACCTTGTACTGGAGGCCGCTGGGAGTCACCTTCACGCTGTCCTTCTTGGCATTAGCCTTGAGGAACTCCTCACCTTCAATACGGTTTGCACCGTATTTCTTCTCCATGTTCGCCTTGTGGTAGTAGTCCATCTGCTTCTTCACAAGCCTCTGAGTGCTGTCCATCGAAACGGTAGCATTCTCGCCGGAGAAGCCGTCGCGGAAGCCCTTCACGAAGAGCGCCTTGTTCAGGATGTCTGTGCTGTCGTTCACTTGCTTGGAAACGTTGGGGTAGATCTGCTCTTCCACCTGCTGACGAATCTCGATACCAGCCAGGCGAGCCTTCTCCTTCTTGTCGGCTTCAGTGAGAGTAGTCTGCTCAAAGCCCTTCAGGAAGTCGGCAACATAAGCTGTGTCAACACCCAAGCGCTGAGCCAAATAGCCCTTCAAACCATTGGAATTAGCACGACCGAAATGGTAGCTGAAGGTGTCGACACTAACCGTATCGACCACCTCAACGGGTTGCTTTGATTTGCTCTTCTTGCCAGTCTTCTTGGCAGCACCTGCGCCCAGCGAAATGCAGGCGCAGAGTGCAAACAGAATAAACTTCTTCATTTCGTTCTTCTTACTTCTCGATGCCAAGCAGTTCAATCTTGAAGATGAGGCAAGAGAATGGAGAAATCTTACCAGCCTCACGCTCGCCATAAGCCTGCTCCTGAGGAATGTAAACCATCCAAGTAGAGCCGACAGGCATGTTTGTCAGAGCCTTTGTCCAACCTGGGATAACCTGGTCGCAGCGGAACTTAGCGGGCTCGCCACGCTGATAGCTGCTGTCGAAGATAGTGTCGTTGAGGAGCTTGCCCTCGTAGTTCACGCTAACCTTGTTGGTGTCGGCAGGAACAGCACCTGTGCCTTCGGTGATGACTTCGTAGTAAACGCCGTCGCCCAGTTCCTTGATGCCTTCCTTCTTGGCAATCTTGGCCATGTAGTCCTCGCACTCCTTCTTCCAGTCGCCGAACTTCTCAGCCATCACTCTAGCCTTAACGGTCTGCATCATTGTCTGCATAGTCTGGGCAGCCTCGTCAGCAGTCATCAAGCAGTTCTTGCCTGATGCACCAGAGACGAAACCGGCCAGAAGGTTCTGGAGGCTTACCTGGCGAGTGCTGTCTTCGCCGAAGATCTCATAGCTGAGGCCAGGAATCCACTGCTGAGCAATCTGCTGGCCCATTTGGATGCCTGCATAGTAAGCAGCCTTCTTCTTGCTGTCGCCAGCGTTAGCACCTTCTGTCAAGCCCTTGAAGAACTCGTCCATGTATGTTGTATCGACGCCCATGCGCTGGGTCAGATACTCCTTCAGACCTTGAGTCTGAGCCACACCGACAGCATAGGTCAGGGTGTCAACGTCGTCCTTCAGGTTAGCTTTGGGAGTGCCATTTGTGCAACTTCCCATGATAGCAGCCACTACAACGGCTGCGAGAATAGAAAACTTTTTCATGTTGTTTTTAAATGTTTATTGTTTAATAATTTCTGTTGTCTGTCGTCTGTTGTCCAATTACAGTACCTTGATGAGCTCTACGTCGAAGATGAGTGTGCTGAATGGCGGAATGCTTGCACCTGCGCCCTGCTCTCCGTAAGCCAGAAGATAAGGAATTGTGAAGCGGAACTTGGCGCCTTCCTTCATGAGCTGTACGCCTTCGGTCCAGCCTGTGATGACCTGGTTGAGGCCAAAGTCGGCAGGCTCGCCACGCTTGTAGCTGCTGTCGAAGATGGTGCCGTCGAGCAGACGTCCCTCATAATGGCAGCGTACGGTGTCGGTAGCCTTAGGACTCTTGCCCGTTCCTTCCTGCAAGACTTCATACTGCAGGCCGCTCTTCGTAACGGTCACGCCAGGTTTCTTCGCATTCGCGTCGAGGTAAGCCTTGCCCTCAGCAATGTGTGCCTGAGCCTCTTCCTTCTGCTTCTTGGTGAAATACTCTTGCAGCATCATCTGTGCCTCGCGAGCGGAGAAGGCAGTTTCCTTGCCCTCAATCACATCAGTGATGCTCTTTGCGAAGTCCTCGATGCTGAAGTTCTCAATGTTCATGCTCTTTATCTGTTGGCCGATACCAAGTCCCAGAGCATAGCTTATTTTGTCCATATAAATGATATATTATTTAAAATGCGCAGCAAAATTAAAACATTTTCTCCACTCTGCGCACTCTCGCTTTGTTTTTTTTGCTATATTTGCATATCTTTAACTAAAATTGGGGCAATAATGAGAGTTGTAGTCTTGACAGGTGCAGGCATGAGCGCAGAAAGCGGCATCAGTACCTTCCGTGACAATGGCGGACTTTGGGACCAGTACAACGTAGAGGATGTGGCGACGCCCGAAGGATGGGCTCGCAACCCGAAACTCGTAACGGAGTTCTATAATATTCGTCGCAAACAGTTGCTTGAGGTAAAGCCTTGCCTCGGGCATGAACTTGTGGCAAAGCTTGAAGAGAAGCATGCTGTGACGGTTGTGACGCAGAATGTAGATAATCTGCATGAACGTGCCGGCAGCAGCTACGTCATTCACCTGCACGGCGAACTGATGAAGGTGACGAGCAGCCGCTCGCCCAA
This sequence comes from uncultured Bacteroidales bacterium, assembly GCA_902770725.1. Taxonomy (GTDB): domain Bacteria; phylum Bacteroidota; class Bacteroidia; order Bacteroidales; family Bacteroidaceae; genus Physcousia. The sequence goes on from CACXUA010000025.1 coordinate 28,497, forward strand.
TGACCCGCGCTACATCAAGACGCTCGACCCAGAACATATCGAAGTGAAGATGGGCGACCTTGCTGGCGACGGCAGCCAGCTCAGGCCCTTCATCGTCTGGTTTGGTGAGGCAGTGCCTGAGATAGACCGAGCCGTGGAGGAATGTGAGAAGGCAGACATGCTCATCGTCATCGGCACGAGCCTCAATGTCTATCCCGCTGCAGGGCTGACCCGTTGTGTCCGTCTCGGCACACCAATCTACCTCATCGACCCGAAGCCTGTTGCCTGGAACAGCGACGTGCCTGTCCATCACATCATGAAGGGCGCCAGCGAAGGGATGAAGGAATTGATGAATTTAATTGAACATTGAACATTGAATATTGAAGATGAGTGAACTAAGAATACGCTGTCGTAATAATGGAAAGAGGATAAGTGTGCCTTTTGGCAGTAATCTCTATGAAGCCTTTGCCCAGGCGAACTTTCACATGGATTATGGGCCTGTGGCTGCTCGCGTCAACAATAAGGTGCAGGGCATGAACTACCGCTTCTACAACAACAAGGATGTGGAGTTCCTGTCACTCTCTGATGAAAGCGGTATGCGCACCTATACCCGCACGCTCTTCTTCATCTTGGCAAAGGCTGTCGAAGATACTTATCCCGATGCTCAACTCCTCGTTGGCGGCTCCGTGTGCCGTGGTTATTACTGCCAGCTTCGCCTGGGGCGTCCTGTGGAAGACGAGGATGTCCGTCGCATCAAAGGGCGAATGCAGGAAATCATCGATGCAGATATGCCCATCCATCGCATACAGTGCCCCATCGAAGAGGCCATCGAGATGTTCGAGAAGCGTGGCATGAAGAGCAAGGTTCAGTTGCTGGAAAGCCAGGACGACCTCTATACATATTATTATAAGTTGGGCGATACGGTCGATTACTTCTACAGTTGCCTGCTCACCCGCACCAGTCAGGTGCACCTCTTCGACCTCATCAAGTTCTACGACGGCATGCTGCTTCGTGCTCCTTCCAGAAAGAATCCGTCGCAACTGGAAGAGATAATGGACCAGAACAAGAAGATGTTCGACGTCATCAGGGAGCACCACAGATGGCAGGAGATTCTTGGCGTGCAGACGGTTGGCGAGTTGAACTATGCCATCAAGGAGGGGCATGCAACCGACCTTATCAATGTCAGCGAGGCGCTTCAGTCGAAGAAACTCAGTAACATAGCCGACGAGATTGCCGAACGAGGTGCCCGCATCGTCTTGCTTGCCGGCCCAAGCAGTAGTGGCAAGACAACGACGGCCAAGCGACTGGCTGTCCTCGTGATGGCTTGTGGCTTGCGACCTCATACCATCAGTACCGACGACTACTTCGTCAACCGCGTCGATACGCCGAAGGATGCCAATGGCGAATATGACTTCGAGTGCATCGGAGCAGTCGATACAACATTCTTCAACAAACAGATGAACGCTTTGCTGAATGGCGAGGAGGTGGAGCTTCCGCGCTACGACTTCAAGAAGGGCGAGCGTGTCTTCGAGGGCAGAAAGCTGAAGATAGGTCCCGAAGATGTTATCATCCTTGAGGGCAATCACGCTCTCAACCCCATCCTGACGCAACAGATACCCGAGGAGAAGAAGTACAGGATATATGTCTCGACACTCACCACCATACAGCTCGACGACCACAACCACATCCCAACGGCCGACATCCGCTTGCTGCGTCGCATCCTTCGTGACTACAAACATCGCGGCTACTCAGCTGTGGAGACCATCAAGCGCGCTCCAAGCGTCAGCGCAGGCGAGGAGAAATGGATATTCCCCTTCCAAGGATTTGCCGATACGACCTTCAACAGTGCCTTGCTCTATGAGTTGGGTGTGATACGCGAGCAGGTAATGCCTATCCTCGAACAAGTGCCGGAGCGCGCTATCGAGTATGCTGAGGCGAGTCGTCTGCGCAAGTTCCTGGCCTACTTCAACGGCATCCCAGGCGACCAGGTGCCACCTTCTAGCTTGCTCCGAGAGTTTGCCGGAGGAAGTTCCTTCAAGTACTAATCAGAACTAAAAACAACAGATAACTAACACTATTATTAATCAGCTATGTCAAAAAACAAGTTAACTTCTGATCGACTTATGTCGATAGATGCCCTTCGTGGCTTTGATATGTTGTTCATAATGGGTGGCGCAGCACTGCTTGTGGCACTTGCCGAGTGGTTCCCTTGCCCGTTCACTCAAGCTTTGGCCGAGCAGATGGACCACGTTGAGTGGCACGGACTTCGCCATCATGATACCATTTTCCCGCTGTTCCTCTTCATCGCGGGCATCTCTTTCCCATTTTCCTTGGCAAAGCAACGCCTGAATGGTAAGTCGTCATGGGCTATTCACAGGAAAATCATTGTACGTGGCTTGATGCTTGTTTTCTTGGGTGTTGTCTATAATGGGCTGCTCGATTTCAATTTCGAGACGCTCCGTTATGCCAGTGTTCTTGCTCGAATCGGTTTGGCGTGGATGTTTGCGGCGCTTATCTTCATACATACAGGTTGGAGGACTCGTGTAGGCATTACAGCTTTTCTGCTCGTCGGCTATTGGCTTGTGGCTGGCTTCATTCCTGCTCCCGATGGGGGAGGAGAGGACATTTTCAGCGCTCAGGGCAGTATCGTAGGTTATGTGGACCGCATCCTCTTGCCTGGACGAATTTATTACGGCAATATCGATCCGGAAGGCATCCTGAGCGTCATTCCCGCCATCGGCACGGCTCTTCTGGGTATGTTTACAGGAGAGTGGGTTAAAAGCCAAAGAGCAAAGAACAATGGGCTGCGGATCGTTCTTTGGATGGTTCTTGCCGGCATCATTATGTTGGCAATTGGTCTGCTTTGGAATGAAGTGTTCCCCATCAACAAGAAGATGTGGACGAGTTCGTTCGTGATGGTCGTCGGAGCTTATTCCGTGCTGATGTTCGCTCTCTTCTATTATATAATAGATGTATTGCAGTGGCGCAAGTGGACGCTCTTCTTCACGGTCATCGGTATGAATTCCATCACCATCTACCTTGCTCAAAGGTTCATCAGGTTCTCCTATACATCGGAGAAGCTTTTCAGCGGTCTAGTGAAGTTGATGCCCGAGAACTCGCAAGCCTTCTTTACGCAAGTGGCATATATTGCCGTTTGCTGGCTGTTCCTGTATTTCCTTTACAGGAAGCGCGTCTTCCTAAAAGTGTAAATTGACACAAGTATTAACCTAAAACTAATAATTATGAAGAAACGAATCTTTTCCCTGCTTCTGCTAGCAGGTGCAATGTCCCTTTCCTCCTTTGCACAGGATGTTTCTGTGGAGAATGCCAAGTTTCATGCTGGCGACGACATGTCGTGGGCAGGCATAGGCATTGATGAAGGCAGTTGGCGTGACATCACGAACACGAAGACCTGGACTGATCAGGGTGTCAGAATTGAGAATGGTTTTGGCTGGTATCGCTACCATGTTACCATATCAAAGAGCATGCTCGAGAAGTCTGATCTCAAGGAGACTGTTGATTTCAATATGGGCAAGATAGATGATGCCGACGAGGTGTATCTCAATGGGAAACTCATTGGCAAGACCGGCAGGTTCCCTTCTGACGAGAAAGGCTATGGAAGTGCTTGGAGCATCCAAAGAGTATATCGCGTGAAAGCTAACAGCCCCCTTATTAAATGGGATGCCGATAATGTAATTGCCGTAAGAGTCTATAATGGTGGCGACCCGGGTGGTATGTTTGCAGGGCCGGTGAAAGTGCGTGTGCCCAATACCATCGATAATCTGAGCATCGACATCAAGGAGGGTGCCAATGGACAATGTCTGGGAACCCTCTCCAGCAAGATGCAGGCTACCAAGAGTGGCGTCTTCAAGGTGCAGGTGCAAGACCCCGAAACAGGTAAGGCTTTGAGCGAAAAGTCGATGAAGGTTTCCGTGAACCAGAAAAAGAATCGCGTCATCAGCCTGCCTTACGACAACCATCAGATGGTACGCATTGTCGCTTCCTTCACCGAGGACAAGACCGGTCTGGGCATCGAGACGAAGTACATCCCGAAGTACATCCTGACGCCTGCTGCTCCTGCCGAGCCTCGCTTTAACACCGCTCCGCTCTATGGCGTTCGTCCCGGCTCGCCCATCCATTTCCGTTTTGGCGTGAGTGGCGACCGTCCCATGACGATAACCTCTGACGACCTGCCAGCAGGCCTCGCCATCAACCCGGACAACGGCGCATTGAGCGGCTCCCTCGCGAAGGCTGGCTCCTACACCTTCACCGTTAAAGCAAAGAATGCGAAGGGCGAGCAGACGCAAAAGTTCACCATTCGTTGCGGCAGCAAGATAGCCCTGACGCCCCCGATGGGATGGAACAGCTGGAACTGCTGGGGCTTGAGCGTCACGCAGGACAAGGTCATCAGCAGTGCAAAGGCACTCATCGAGAAAGGACTTGCCGATTATGGTTATTGCTATATGAACATCGACGACGGATGGGAAGCCAAGGAGCGTAATGCCGACGGCACGATTGCTGTGAACGAGAAGTTCCCCAGCATGAAAGACCTGGGTGACTGGCTCCATTCGGAGGGTCTGAAGTTCGGCATCTACTCATCCCCTGGCGACCTGACCTGCGGTGGCTACCTCGGCTCCATCGACCATGAGCTGCAGGATGCCGAGAGCTACAACAGCTGGGGTATCGACTACTTGAAATACGACTGGTGTGGCTATGGCCGTAAGCACCGCACAGAACCCGACAACCAGACTGTTGCCAGCTACGCCCGTCCCTACCTCCTCATGGAGGGATACCTGCGTCAACAGCCCCGCGACATCTTCTATAGCCTCTGCCAATACGGCATGGCAGACGTCTGGAAATGGGGCGAAGCAGTCGATGCTAACTCCTGGCGCACCACAGGTGACATCACCGACACATGGGAGAGCCTCTACCATATTGGCTTCGAGCTCCAGCCCGAGCTCTATCCCTACGCAAAGCCCGGCCATTGGAACGATCCCGACATGCTTATCGTGGGTAAAGTCGGTTGGAGCAACAATCTGCGCGATAGCCGCCTGACGCCTGACGAACAGTACACCCACATCAGCCTCTGGTCTCTACTGGCCAGCAATATGCTCATCGGTTGCGACATCGCCCAGATGGACGAGTTTACTGTCAGCCTGCTTTGCAACAACGAGGTGAATGCCGTCAATCAGGATATCTTGGGCAAGCAGGCAAGCCGCACCGTCAAAGACGGAGACATCCAGATATGGATGCGTCCACTTAGCGACGGAGCCCATGCCGTCGGCATTTTTAACGTCGGCACCAAGGATGCTCGGGTTGACTTCAAGAAGTACTATAGCGACAGCCCAAAATCTGTTCGTGACCTCTGGCGCCAGCAGGACCTCAGCACGACCGACCTGAACTACTTCATTCCTACCCATGGTGTGAAGTTCCTGAAAGTGCGGTTCTAGGAACTCCCCTCGACGATACGCAGGGCCCCGCTGTTCCCCGAAAAGGTCAGCAGGGCTCTGCTTTCTTTTTATCAGTTCACGAGGTCATGATGGTTTGCCGTGCCTCGAGGGATGCCTGCACGTCGATGATGCGCTGGTTGCGCGAGCCTCGGAAGAGTAGTGTCTCGTCACGCTGCTCGCGCAGGAAAGGTCCGTCGACGAG
>CACXUA010000026.1 GCA_902770725.1 uncultured Bacteroidales bacterium
TGATGCCGCGACGGACATTCTCGATGACTGCTTCGGAAGAGACTGTCGCACCTGTTACAACGTCAACTTTCTGCTTTTCAGCAGTCTTGACTGGCAGTCCGTTCCATTTCTTCATCAGTCCCTTCACTACCATATCGAAGTACTTGGGTGTCTCTTCGTTCTCGAGAGCTTCCACTTTCAGCACTTTTCCTGCTTTGATATAGACTTTGACGGGAGTCGTGCCAACGTATCCCTCGATGTCTGTGGCAAGTGTTGTAGTGTTGATGATGGTAACGTCTTTCTGTTTTGTCATGACAGGTTCGCCCGTTGTCTGACTTGTCAGGAAGAGGAATGCTCCAACGAGAGCAAGCGAGGTAAGTATTCTGTTCTTGTTCATGAGTTCTTTGTTAAGCTTGTTTCTTTCTTGTCATCTCAACGAGTCTGCTCAGATGCGTTGGGATGGGGAGTTGCTGAGGACACTTGGAAAGGCATTCTCCGCAGTCCTGACATCTGTTAGCGCGTGCCTTATTGGGTATGGCCTCTTGATAAGCGGCGAGATAAGCCTGACGTTTTTCTTCGAAATCGGGTGCTGAAGCATCGGGAAGGGGCAAACGTCCGTCCACTACTGCCTTGTTGTAGAAGGCGAAATTGCCTGGAATATCGACGCCATGCTTGCAAGGCATACAGTAGGCACAAGTGGTGCAGCCGATGGTTGGCATGCCCGACATCTTGTCTGCGATGCGTTCCAGAAGCTCGTTCTCTATGTTTGTACAGGGGTCAAGAGGAGAGAAGGTTTCCAAGTTCTCTTTGAGATGTTCCATTCTGTTCATGCCGCTCAAAGCTGTGAGCACATTTGGCTTTGAACCAACCCAACGGAATCCCCAGCGAGCTGGTGTGTCGTCCTTGCGAGCACGGGCAAGTTGCTGGCGAACATCATCCTGAACATTAGCCAGTCCACCGCCTCTGAGAGGCTCCATGATGACAGCCTGGATGCCCAACTTCTCGAGTCTGCCATAGAGATATTCCGCATTTGCATCACCACGACGACGGCCTCTGCCTCTCTGAGCATGCGTCCAATCGAGGTAATTCATCTGGATTTGTACGAAGTCCCAATGATACTTGTCGTTGTTGTCGAGCAGCCAATCGAACACTTTCACATCGCCATGATAGCTGAATCCGAGGTGACGGATGTGCCCTGCTTCACGCTCTTTGAGAAGGAAGTCGAGCAAGCCATTGTCGATGAAGCGTGCCTTGAGATTGTCTATTCCACCGCCACCAACGCTATGCAGAAGGTAGTAGTCGATGTAGTCCACTTGCAACTTGCGGAACGAGTTGTCGTACATCTCCTTAGCTTTCTCGAAGTTCCACAGACTATCGTGCTGGTTGGACATCTTCGTGGCTACATAGAATTTATCGCGAGGATGCCTGCTCAAGGCTTTGCCCGTCGCTTCTTCATTGCTGCCTCCACCATAGATGGGAGCTGTGTCGAAGTAGTTCACACCATGTGCGAGCGCATAATCCACGAGTTCGTTTACCTGTTCCTGTTCACGAGGCAAGCGCATCATGCCAAAGCCCAGCAACGAGATGTGCTCGCCAGTGCCGTTCTGAACGCGATAAGTCATTTTGATTTGCTCTGGAACATCATCGTCGAGAGCATTGCCGGCTTTTCTGGACGAAGTCATTGCCGATAGTGGGCCTACTGTTATCAATGTCAATGCCGTAGCCGAGCCAAGTCCCAATCGCTCTAAGAACTGGCGGCGATTCATCTCATGTTGTTGCTTGTTGTTCTTTTTCATACCAAATATGATTTATAAAGTATGACACGCGTGCGCGGAAAAGGTTTAATCCGAGAGCGAATAAGGTTTGCCTGTTGTGATGCAGCGCTTCTTATTTGGAGTCGGACTCATGACAAACTCAAGCGTGCCACCAGCCATGATGTCTTTGTGCGTGATGTAAAGCTTGTCGTATTTTTTGCCGTTGAGCTTCACTTCCTTGACATAGCGCTTCTTGTCGCTGACTCCCGGAGCCTTGATGAGGAAGTGTTTTCCATTAGGAAGCGTCAGGTTGCAACTGGGAACATAAGGCGCTCCAAGCACATACTGGTCGCTTCCGGGACAAACAGGATAGAAGCCCATTGCGGTGAAGATGTACCAAGCCGACATCTGTCCGCAGTCGTCGTTGCCATGCAGACCATCTATGTTGTTGACGTACATGCGGTTCATGATTTCACGAAGCCAGTACTGAGCCTTCCAAGGCTGTGACGTCCAAGCATAGAGATAGGGGACATGGTGGCTGGGCTCGTTGCCGTGAACGTAGCCGCCAAGCAGACATTCTTCTTCGATGTCCTCGTTGTCCTCGTAATACTTCTTGTCGAGAGGCTCAGCAAAAAGATTGTCGAGGCGCTGGATGAACTTCTTGTCACCACCAAAACATTCAATCATACCCTTCACGTCGTGAGGGACATGGAACGAATAGTTGGCGCTATTGCCCTCAATGAAGCCTTCGCCATAGGTCTGCAAGGGTGAAAAGTCCTTCTTCCATGAGCCATCCTTGTACTTCGGGCAAGCGAGTCCGAGAGCGGGATTGAATACATTCTTGTAGTTCAAGGCACGCTTCTTGAAGGTCTCTGCCATTTCTTTGTTGCCAGCATCGAGAGCTGCCTGATAAATGGTCCAGTCGTCGTAGGCATATTCCAGCGTGTTGCTGGCACTTGTGCCACAGCGGTCGTAGGGAACATAGCCATACTTAATGTAGTCTGTCATGCCTTCCATCCACTTTGAGGTGGCAGTAGCTTGCATTGCTTCTAGCATAGCTTTCTTGTCCTTTATGCCGAGTTTCTTGGCAACATCCGAGAGGACTGCTACTGAATGATATCCGCTCATGCACCAGCCTTCGTTTGCCATCAGATACCAGACAGGCAAGAGGTGGAGTGCGCTCTGTTGCTGGATGTGAATCATGCTCTCTGCCATGTCTGCGCCTTGCTTAGGCTTGATGAGGTTAAGTAGCGGGTGTTCAGCACGATAGGTGTCCCAAAGTGAGAAGATTGTGTAGTTCGTGAAGCCCTCAGCCTGATGGATTTCCATGTCGTTGCCGCGATACTTGCCATCCACATCCATATAGACGCTTGGGTTAATCATGGTGTGGTAGAGCGAGGTATAGAAGAGTGCCTTCTGGTCATCTGTACCTTCAATCTCGAGGCCCGTGAGTTCCTTGGTCCACAACTCTGTTGCTTTTGCCTTTGCTTGCTCGAACGTGAGGCTTGCTGCTTCTGCTTTGAGGTTGGCAAGGGCTCCACTTTGGCTGACGGCAGAGAGTGCAACTTTGATGGTGAGTTTATGGCTTTCCGGAATGCGAAGCTGGAAGTATGCTGCAATCTCACGTCCTGCCATGTCGGGGAAGTTGTGGTGGATGTCGTTCTTGCGCCAGAAGCCTGAGTATTTCATGCGTTGCTCGTCCTTGTAGCCGTAGTTCAGAATGGGGTGGGAGAGCGAGATGGCGAAATAAGTGTAGTTCTGTCGTGCCCAGCCGTTCGTGATGCGATAGCCCGTCAGCAGCGTGTCGTTTTCAACACGAAGATAGCTCCAAAGCGTCTTGCCATCGTAGTTGTAGATGCCGTGTCCGAGGTCGAGAATGAACTGCGCATCCTCTGTTGGGAAAGTGTACTGATGCACGCCAACGCGTTGTGTGGCAGTCAGTTGTGCCAAGATGTTGTAGTCCTCGAGTTTTACCTCGTAGTAGCCAGGCGAACAATGTTCTGTGTCATGAGAGAAACGTGAACGATAACCTGTCTCAGGATTGTCGACAGTACCTGGATTGGTCTGAATCTTGCCTGTTGTAGGCATGATGAGGATGTCGCCCAAGTCGCTATGACCCGTGCCAGAGAGGTGTGTGTGCGAGAAGCCAACGATTGTCTTGTCGCGATGCTGATAACCAGCGCAGTACTCATAGACTTTGCCCTGATAGCGTCCGTCCACGTTGTGAGGGATGGTGTCTGTTTCTGGCGAGAGCTGTACGATGCCGAATGGCACGCAGGCTCCAGGGAAAGTGTGTCCCATGCCGTTTGTGCCGATGATGGGGTTGACGTAGTCTATGACATTCTGTGATGACAACGGACAAAAGACAACGGACAATAGAAAAAACAGAAATGAATAAGAGCGGTATTTCTTCATGATTCGATACATTTATTATAATAAAAAAGCCCTCCCTTTTTGGGGAGAGCAAGTTTATAAGGCGCCTCCCTTGAGGCACTCCCAAATGGGGAGCGGGGAGGAGGCTATGTTTTCTTATGCCTTAGCCACTTGTTCCATGAAGTCCTTGCAGGGCTTGAAGTATGGAATGTCGTGAGCAGGGATAACAAGAGTCGTGTTCTTGCTGATGTTGCGAGCGGTCTTCTTGGCACGATGCTTCAGTGTCCAAGTACCCCAGCCACGGATGTACACGTTTTCCTTGTTAACGAGAGACTCCTTGAGAGTGTCGATGAAACCTTCCACTGCAGCCAATGCGGTGGTCTGGTCGATGCCTGTCTTTTCGGCAATCGCTTTTACCAATTCAATCTTTGTCATAATTGTTTGTTTTTTATGTATTTATATGTTTTTTTATGCGAAAAGTGATGCAAAGGTAAGAAATAAAGTTTAAAGTTTAAAGATTAATGAATATTTTTTTCTTGTTTTATGGTAAAAATGTATTTTAAGTGCTGTTATTTAGAAGTTTGCATGCGTCTGTGGCGTGCCATGTTGCTGAATTAGGCGTGCCATCTTGCTGAATTAAGCGTGCCATCTTGCCGAATTAGGCGTGCCATGTTGCCGAATTAGGCGTGCCTCGTTGGTGTTTTAGCAATGCCGTGTTTGTTCTTACTTGCTGCATAAGAAATCGCCTCTCAATGCTCTAAAATAGTACGATATTTTCCTAAAATTACACAAGTATAATGGTAATTGATTTCATAGGGAAACGATAGTTTTTGACAAGATGAGAAAGTAGGAAAGTAAGAAAGTAGGAAAGTAGACATTAAGGTGTTTCGGGGTGTGTGCGAAATGTGGAAAGTGGACTTTTCTTAGTAAAAGTTTATTATTATTATTTATATAAATATTATTATAAATATATTACGGTATATATTATATTAATATAATATATTACTTATTATATATCCTTAATTATACCTACTTTTACGGGGGTCAAAATGTATTAATGTCGTGTTTCCTACTTTCTTACTTTCTTACTTTCTTACTTTTTCTGGTGGAAGATGCTTGCTATTAAAAATAAAGTACAACTTTACAACCGAAAATATTGTCACGCTATATAAGCTTAGAAAACAGATAGCCCTCACTACTGTTTTTAAGCCGGAGTTTTATGCTGCGTTGTAGCCCTTTAAATTGAGTCAGGTGGGCTATGTGCGGCTGGAGCAAATGAAGGCTGCGGCGGGGCTGTAAAGGCGTTTTAGAGCCTTTCGTAACCCCATTCGTCGAGGACTTCTCCCCAATGCTCATTCACGAGTTGGACAGTGCGTGGGTCGTACTGATATTTGTTCTTCTTGTAGCCTTTCTTACTCTGGATGTATTGCTCGATGGCGGGCTTTGCTTCTTCCCATCCAGGCAAGTTGAGCTTGCGGTAGATGTCTTCTGTGATGTTCAAGGCATCCTGTTCGATGTCTTCGAAACGCACTTCGTAGAGTCTTCCTTCTGGGAGGCTTTGTTTTTGCTCCTTGTAGGCATGGTAGAGCTCCATGTAGTTGCGCAGGATATTCTGCTCCATCTCTTCATCGCTGATGGTGTGGAACTGGAGGGGCTTGATGGTGTTGATGTAGAACGAGCGTGTGCTTTCGAAGACGGTGTATGGGTTGCGCACGAGATAGACGAAGCGTGCCTCAGGAAAGAGCTCGGAAAGGGCTTTTATTCGGCCTGTATGAGGCGGATTCTTGCTGAGGTATTGTGTGCCGCCTGTATTCCAGAGACTAATCTTGACGAGCTTTTCGAAGGCTTGTTTGAACTCCTGCAACTCTTGGTCTGTGATGTTTTTGAAGGTGAGGAATCGGTCGCAATATTCCTGCATTCTTTCTGGGAAGAACCAGAAGTTGTAGTAGTTGCAGGCTGTCATGTTTGCGATTGAGAACTCCTCTTCCTGTGGCAGGTCTGGAGCAAGCTCCATGTTGTCGGTGGGGCGTTTGTTGGGCATCACTAGTTTCATGACGGGCTTGAAGAGACCTTGCAAGGCCATGATGTAGTGTGGGAAGACAGTCTGATAGGTGGTAGTATAGCCGAAGTGCTTGTCCTGCGCAAAGATGTTGTGAACGAAGGTTGTGCCGCTTCGCCAATGTCCGAGGATGAAAAGTGGGTCGTTCTCTAACGGCTTGTTAGCGAGTTGCTTACGATACTTTTGTTCTTGTAAAGCTACAAACGGACTGAGGATGCGGCAAATGCTTTTTGTCAGCCAATAATTTGCCCTTTTGTCCTTGGCAATATGCTGTCCCTTGGTTAGAGCCTTGAATGTCTTCCAGTCAGCTCCAACGAGTGTGTTGACGGGAAGTGTGTTGAAGTTGAACAGTCCCATGTTACTTCTTGATTACGATTTCCAATCCTTGTTTGCTGAGCTCTTTCACGGCTTTCTCGATGGCTTCGTAGTGCTCTGGAGCGATGCCGAGCTTGGGGAGGTCGAGTGTTGGCAGGTCTTCTTGCAGGAGGTCTGCTTCGTCGAGCTGCTTCTCTATCATGCCCACAGCACAAGTGTTGTTCGTGATGGGGTCGATGAGGATGAAGGCTCCAGTCGCTCTGTTCTGCTTGTAGGCGTCGAAGAAGAGTGTCTTGGCCGTCGTTATCTGTACCTGACCTATCTCGTTGAGTTTGAAGTCTTTGCCTTCGAGGTGTTCCATCGTGTTGACGTCAATGCGATAGTCGATGGCGCTGATGGTGGCTCGGGTAGTATTTGTGTTTGCTTTGAGGAAGAACTGCTTGCTGCGGTCCATTGGCTCTTCGTCCATCCAAACGAGTTTTGTCTGTATGTGACGGCCAATGAAGGGCAGATTGTCGGGCTTTATGAGCATTTCGCCTCTGCTGATGTCAATCTCGTCCTCGAGCGTGATAGTGACACATTGCGGGCAGAATGCGTAATCCAGCTCGCCTTCATAGGTGACGATGCTCTTCACCCTGCTTGTCTTTCTGCTGGGCAGAGCCATGATTTCGTCGCCTTTACGGATGATGCCGCTTGCCACTTTACCTGAGAAGCCACGGAAGTCGAGGTTGGGGCGCAGAACATATTGAACGGGGAAGCGGAAGTCCTGCATGTTCCTGTCTTGGTCGATAGGCACAGTCTCGAGGTACTGGAGTAGGGAAGTGCCCTCGAACCAAGGTGTTCTTTCGCTCTTCTCCACCACGTTGTCGCCCTCTTTTGCTGAGATTGGGAAGCATGTAACATCCTCTATTCCAAGCTGATTCGTGAGTTCGAGGTATTCACCCTTAATCTTGTTGAAGACCTCTTCCGAGAAGTCCACGAGGTCCATCTTGTTGACGGCAAGGACGATGTGCTTGATGCCAAGCAGGGAAACAAGGAAGGTGTGGCGGCGTGTCTGCGTGATAACACCAGTTCGTGCATCAACAAGGATGATGGCTAGGTTGGCAGTGGAGCCGCCAGTTATCATGTTTCGTGTGTATTGCTCGTGTCCTGGAGTGTCGGCGATGATGAACTTGCGCAGGTTTGTCGAGAAGTAGCGATAAGCCACATCGATGGTGATGCCTTCCTCGCGCTCAGCCTTCAGTCCGTCGAGCAGCAGGGCATAGTCAATTTCGCCAGCTCCAGCGTTGCCAACGCGCTTAGAGTCGCGTTCCAGAGCCTGCAATTGGTCTTCGTAGAGCTTCTTGCTATCGAAGAGCAGACGTCCGATAAGTGTTGACTTGCCATCATCGACACTTCCAGCAGTAAGTAATCTGAGGAGCGACTTCCGCTCGTCAGCATCAAGATAAGATTTGATGTCGATATGTTTGTCTTTCACGTTGAAACAAATTGTAAATAGTAAATCGTTAAATTGTAAATTAGAAGTATCCTTCCCTCTTTTTCTGCTCCATGCTTGCTTCCTGGTCGAAGTCGATGACGCGTGTTGTGCGTTCGCTCTTCGTTGTTGTCATCATCTCCTCTACAATCTCCTCGATGGTGGTTGCGTTGCTCTCCACGGCTCCTGTCAAAGGCCAGCAGCCAAGGGTGCGGAAGCGAACCATACGCATGTGAATCTTCGGCACAAGCTCCTTTGGCAAGCGGTCGTCGTCGGCCATGATGAGGTTGCCGTCAATCTCTACGCAAGGCCTTTCCTTTGCGAAATAGAGGGGTACGATGGGGATGTTTTCGAGGCGGATGTACTGCCAGATATCCAGCTCAGTCCAGTTCGAGAGAGGAAAGACGCGGATGCTTTCGCCCTTATGTATGCGGCTGTTATAGATGTCCCAAAGCTCAGGACGCTGATTCTTGGGGTCCCACTGATTGAACTGGTCGCGGAAGCTGAAGATGCGCTCCTTTGCCCTCGATTTCTCTTCATCTCGACGAGCACCACCGAAAGCGGCATCGAACTTCCATTTGTTCAGGGCATCGAGCAGAGCCTTTGTCTTCATCAGGTCTGTATGCACCTTGCTGCCATGCGTGAAGGGTCCTACGCCAGCATTGAAGGCTTCCATGTTGCTCTCTACAATCAGGTTCCAGCCGTGCTCTTTGGCATAGCGGTCGCGGAACTCAATCATCTCGCGGAACTTCCATTTCGAGTCGATGTGCATCAGCGGGAAGGGCACTTTACCAGGGGCAAAAGCCTTCTCAGCGAGGCGAACCATTACGCTGCTGTCCTTGCCGATGCTATAGAGCATGACGGGGTTCTCGAACTCAGCTGCCACCTCGCGTATGATGTGGATGGACTCGGCTTCGAGTTCCTGAAGGTGGCTTAAACGATATTCTTCCATCTGTGTTTTGTTAATTCGCGTGCAAAGGTACAAAATATATTTGAGAATTGGAAATTAAGAGAAGGAAATTAATGTGCAACAAGCGAATTAAGCAGTCAATTTGAGGCACATACCAACTCGACTACGGCCTCCACTTCCTGCTTGAGTGTCATCTGGCTTGTATCGAGGCTGAGGTCGGGATGTGTGGGGGCTTCGAACGGGGCGCTAATGCCTGTGAAGTCCTTCACCTCACCACGACGGGCACGGGCATAGAGGCCTTTCACATCGCGACGCTCGCATTCCTCTATAGGCGTGGCAATATAGACCTCGCGGAAGTCCTTCTCGCCGATTATCTGCCGAGCCATCTCCCTCAGTTCCGTTGTGGGCGAGACGAAGCAGGCTATTGTGACGATGCCTGTATCGACGAAGAGTTTGCCTATCTCGGCGATACGACGGATGTTCTCCTTTCTGTCTTCTGCAGAGAAGCCGAGGTTGCTATTGATGCCAGCGCGGATGTTGTCGCCGTCGAGGATGCGACAGAGGATGCCTCGCCTGTGCAGTTCTCTTTCAATACCGATGGCTACGGTGCTTTTGCCGCTGCCGCTCAAGCCAGTCATCCATATCATGACGCCTCGCTGATGGAGCAACTGCTCTTTGTCCTCGCGAGAAAGCATCTTGTCGAAGATGGGGTAGATTATTTTATCGGCCATATTATTGGAATTATGAATACGCTAATGATGAATACGATGATATTTAGGGGCAAACCAACTTTCGTATAGTCTGTGAAGCGATAGCCTCCGATGCCTTGCACGAGCAGGTTCGTCTGATATCCGATTGGTGTCGAGAAGGCTGCGCTGGCTGCCACGCAGATGCAAATGAAGAAAGGCATCGGGTCAACGCCAAGCTTCTCTGCAACGGCCAATGCAAGGGGGAATGAGAGGGCTGCAGCGGCGTTGTTCGTGATGAGTTCCGTGAAGAGGTTCGTGATGAGGAACAGGATGGCAAGCATGGCATAAGGCCCATGTTCTGTCTGTCCGATAGCGTCGGCACAGGCAATGATGATGTCGGCAATCTCGTCGGCAAAGCCTGAGTTCTGCATGCCTTTCGAAATGGCAAAGGCACAGGCAATCGTGACCAAGACATCCCAGCTTATGTACTTGCTGTACCTTCTCGGATTGAATATCTTAGCCCAAGCCATGATGACAGTCGTGACGCAAACGAAGAAGAACATGTCGAACCTGAACCCTGGCACAGCTTCGCGGACGAACGGCAACTCGCCAACCGTTGCTCCAACAATCATCAGGACAAGCAGAATGACGGCAAGATAACGTTTCTTGTGGTCGAGGGGCTGATTGTCGGCATCGTAGCTGGAAATGAGAAAGGAAGTGGTTTCCCGATAGGTTTGTACGAATTTCTCGTCAGTTTCGAGCAGCAAGGTGTCGTGGTTCTGCAGAGGCATGTTCATCCAGTCGCCATTAAGCAGGACTCCGCTTCTGTGAATGGAATGGACATGCGCACCATAGTGACGATAGAAGTCAAACTCTCTCAAAGTCTTTCCAATGCCTGGGAAACGACTTCTGAGCACCACTTCAACAAGATGTACGCCAGCCGACTTGTATTCCTCTTCGTCGTGCTCTGTCTCGCGAACATCGGGCAAGAGATAATGACTATAAAATATAAGGTATGCGAGGCCGACAAGGCAGATGATGATGCCCACCTTTCCCAGCTCGAACATCGACATGCCTTCTCTGCCAGAGTCTTGAATCAGGCCGTCCACAACAAGGTTTGTGCTCGTGCCAATCAAGGTACAGATGCCGCCCAGAACTGTTGCATAGCTTAGCGGAATGAGGAACTTTGTGTGCGAAAGGCCGACCTTCCTTGCCCAGTTCTTGATGATGGGAGCGAAGATGACGACAACAGGGGTGTTGTTCAGGAATGCTGAGAGTGCTGCAATTGTTGGCAGGAGCTTCGCATTGGCTTTTGTTACGGTCGTGTGTTTCTGAGGCAAAAGGTTCAGTATGATGCGCTCCAGTATGCCGCTTCTTCTCACGCCTTCGCTGACGAGAAAGAGTAGGGCAACGGTAATCATTCCCTTGTTCGAGAAGCCTTCCAAGCACTCTTTCGGTTGCAGGATGCCTGCACAAAGCATCATGACAACGCAACTGAACAGGATGAGCCCCGGCTTCAATCGGTCTGCTATGAGTGCCCATACCATGAACACTAAGCAAAAGGCTACAAAAGCTACACTAAAAGACACTTTTATTTACGATTTTACGATTTTACGATTTACGATTTACTATTTTATTGTTCTCCCCTTTGGGGGAGTTAGAGGGGGGCCTTACCCAAATAACTCTCTTACAGCTTCTACTACTCTGCGGACGGGCACGAGTTCTATCTTGTATTGTTTCTTGTCGAGCCCGTTCATGTTATGCGACGGAATGAGGATGCGCTTGAAGCCGAGCTTCTGTGCCTCCGTGATTCTCTGTTCTATTCGTGATACAGGCCTTATCTCGCCGCTCAAACCTACCTCGCCAGCCATGCAGACATCACCTTCGATGGGCATATCGCCGTTACTGGAAAGTACGGCTGCAATTACGCTGAGGTCGATTGCGGGGTCGGTGACGCGCAGTCCTCCAGCTATGTTCAGGAAGACATCCTTCTGGGCAAGTTTGAAGCCGACACGCTTCTCCAGTACTGCAAGGAGCATGTTCAAGCGTCGTCCATCAAAGCCTGTCGTGCTTCTCTGAGCAGTTCCGTAGGCTGCCGTGCTGACCAAAGCCTGCGTCTCTATCAGGAAAGGCCGCACACCTTCTACTGAGCAGGAAATGGCGACGCCTGAAAGCCCTTCTCGATTGTCTGTGAGGAGCAACTCGCTTGGGTTACTTACCTGCCGGAGTCCATCGTGTCGCATCTCGTAAATGCCCAGTTCGCTTGTGCTTCCGAAGCGGTTCTTCATGCTTCTAAGGATGCGGTAGAGGTGGTGCTGGTCGCCTTCGAACTGCAAGACAACGTCCACGATGTGCTCCAGAACCTTTGGTCCTGCCAGCGAGCCTTCCTTATTTATATGTCCGATGAGCAGAATGGAAGTGCCTCCTGCTTTTGCATATCTGAGCAGAGCTGCCGCACATTCCCTGATCTGAGCAAGCGAGCCTGCTGAAGACTCGACGGTCTCTGTCTGAACAGTTTGTATGGAGTCGATGACAACGAGGTCAGGCTGCATCTCTTCGATGTGCTGGAAGATTGTTTCGAGCGATGTTTCGCAAAGCACATAGAGCCCTTCGTTCTTTGGTCCAAGCCTGTCCGCTCTCAGCTTGATCTGCCTGGCACTTTCCTCTCCGCTGACATAGAGGATGCGTCGTCCTTGCAGCTGAAGCACCGTTTGAAGCGTGAGTGTGCTCTTGCCGATACCAGGCTCGCCACCAAGAAGAACGAGGCTTCCAGGCACGAGACCTCCGCCAAGAACGCGGTTCAGCTCGCCATCATTCATATCGATGCGAGGCTCGGCACCAGCCTCAATCTCGTGTAGAGGAACGGCCCCTGTTCCTGCTTTCGATGGAGAAGGAAGATTGATGCCCTTCCCTTTAGGTGAGGGTTGGGAGAGGCGCATTTCCTTCATCGTTCCCCAGCGATTGCAAGCAGGGCATTTGCCCATCCACTTCACGCTTTCTTGCCCGCAATAATCGCAGACATATACTGTTTTATCTTTTGCCATAACTATGAACTATGCACTATGAAGCTTTAGCTCGACGTAAGTCAACTATGGACTGCTTTCATGCTTAACGAGATACGCTCTCTCTGCAAATCAACTCCTACGACGCGAACCATTACCTGTTGTTGGACTTTTACAACGGTTGTAGGGTCTTTCACGTAGTGGTCGGCAAGTTGCGAGACATGCACCAAGCCCTTGGTATGCACGCCAATATCGACGAAGGCACCAAAGTTCGTGATGTTTGTCACGATGCCTGGCAGAATCATTCCCTCGCGAAGGTCGCCAATCTCGTGTACCGTTGGGTCGAAAGCGAAAGCATGCAAGGGCTGACGAGGGTCAAGACCTGGTTTGTCGAGCTCAGTCATGATGTCTTTCAACGTTGGCAGGCCTACGTCATTACTAACGTATTGTTCGATGTTTATCTTGTCCCTCAACGACTTGTCAGCCATCAGTTCCGCCACAGAACACTTTTGGTCGCGAGCCATTCGCTCCACCAACTCATATCTTTCAGGGTGAACTGCGCTGTTATCGAGCGGCTCTGTTCCACCTTTTATGCGAAGGAAACCAGCCGATTGCTCGAAGGCTTTGGCACCTAATCGGGGTACTTTCATCAGCTCTTTACGAGAGTGGAAAGGCCCATTCTCACGTCGATAGCGAACGATATTCTGGGCAAGCGAAGGTCCGAGGCCGCTCACGTAAGTCAGGAGCCACCTTGAAGCCGTATTGAGGTTCACGCCAACTCTGTTCACGCAATTGATGACAGTATCTTCGAGGCTCTTTCTGAGAGCCGTTTGATTGACGTCTTTCTGGTACTGACCCACGCCGATGCTCGACGGATCTATCTTGACGAGTTCTGCAAGAGGGTCCATCAAGCGACGACCTATGCTGACGGCTCCACGAACGGTCACATCCTCGTTTGGGAACTCTTCTCGTGCAATCTCGCTGGCACTATAGATGCTGGCACCGTCTTCGCTCACGCTGTAAACCTCCACATTATCGGGAAGGTCGAGGTGACGCACGAAGTCCTCCGTCTCGCGACCAGCCGTTCCGTTGCCGATACTGATAGCTTGTACGCCATATTTCTCGACAAGATTCTGAACGGTCAGCATCGCCTTAACGCGCTCAGCACGAGGGGGATGCGGGAAAATGACGTCGTGATGCAGGAGATTGCCTTCCGCATCGAGGCAGACCACCTTGCAACCTGTTCGGAAGCCTGGGTCAATCGCCATCACACGCTTCTGTCCGAGGGGCGAAGCCATGAGCAGTTGTTCCAGATTACTTACGAAGACTCGGATGGCTTCGGCATCTGCTTTCTGCTTGGACGAAGCACCAAACTCGTTCGAGATGCTGGGTTCGAGGAGTCGCTTGTAACCATCCTCGACGGCTTCTAGCACAACTCTGCTGCACTCATTGTTGCCTCTCACGAACTGACGTGCAATTCGTTCCATAGCAGGCTCATCGTCAACACAGATCGAGACACGCAGGATGCCTTCAGCCTCACCCCTTCGCATAGCCAGCAAACGATGGCTGGAGCAGCGTTTCAGGGGTTCCGTCCAGTCGAAGTAATCGCGATAATTCTGCCCCTCAACATCTTTACCTTTGATGACTTTGCTCTGTATCTGAGCATGAATCGAGAAGGTAGTTCTGAGCGTTTGCCTTGCACGCTCGTCCTCGCTCACGCGTTCAGCAATAATATCTTTTGCTCCCTGAAGAGACCCCTCTAAATCTCCCCGTAAAGGGGAGACTTTTTCAACCAGTTGTGCTAAAGTCACATTTGGCGATTGCTTCATTATTGCGTCTGCCAAAGGCTCCAGTCCAGCTTCCCGAGCGACTTGGGCACGCGTGCGACGCTTCTGCTTGTAGGGCAAGTAGATGTCTTCCAGAGTGGTCTCGTCCCAACATTCCTCAATCCTTGTTCGCAGTTCAGGCGTTAGCTTTCCCTGAGCCTCTATCGTCGTGAGGATGAACTCCTTGCGATGCTCCAACTCGTTCACGTTGTCGAGTTCAGCAGCCACTTGAGCGACCTCAACATCCGTCATTCCGCCAGTTGCTTCCTTGCGGTAACGGCTGATGAAGGGCACAGTAGCCCCTTCCTGCAGCAAATCGACGACTTGCCGCACATATTTCTCCTTGAGTCCAGTTCGCTCAGCAATCAGATTGTAGTTCATACTTATTCGTGCTAACAAGTTGCAAAGTTACGAATTTTAATTGAAAATTAAAAACCTAACCTCGAAAAAAGTTCAATAAATTGTGTCGAATCACTCCATAATGAATTGAATAATTCTTTACAAATCGTGGTTCGTGATTTTACTCAAAATGTTGTAAAGATTTTTTCCTAATGTCAACTTTTCGGGGTCGAAACAAGGTAATTTCAAACTTCACACGTTAACTTTTCCAACTTTACACGTCGAATTTGCTAACTTAACACGTTAAGTTGACCGATTAAGCACGTCGATTTTGGGCAGAAAACACGTATAATCTGCGCATATAACCAGCATATTCCATGTGGTCGAAAAGTCAACTCAATAAACGTCAAGCAGATAACAAAATCAAATTATGCGCGTTCTTTTCGTCCTCGGCACTGTTGGGCTGCAAATATCGCAAGGAAAATAGGGTAGAATCACGAATTTTCAGGACATTTCAGCCTTATCGTCTTACACATTATTTTATTTATAGTAAATTCATTCCTCTTGTCGAAAGAACGTTTTTTTGCAATTTCTTTCGGAAATATTTGCAACGAAAGGAAAATAATCGTAACTTTACGGCGAAAACTGAAAAACTATACAATAACTTAACCCCCGATGCGTATGAAAAAGTTTACTCTTTTTGCAGTTGCATTAATGTGTGCAATTGCTGTGAATGCTCAAACCATGCAAGTCAAGTCTGGTGGCTCTGTAGTGTATGAATCTAATGTCAATGAAATCGACGAAGTTACGTTCCAGGAAAATGCCTCAACAGATCCTGCTTTTTTCTTCAAGAAATCAATATTGAAGTTGAACTGGGCCGAGTCACTTGGAATTGAAGATCTCTTGGTTCGCAGAAACGTTGTAGGTGTTGCCACTTACGTGAGCAGCGACCCAAACGTTGTGTCGGTTAATGGCGATACAATTGCCAGTCGGGGTTTCGGTTCTGCCATCGTCGAGGCTTCATTGAGAATAAGTTACGGAGAGAGAGAGGGTGAGACGTTGAAAGCCGCGATTTATGTTATTGTTACCAGCGAAGCTTATATGTATGTTAGTGATCGTTTCTCAATAGCTGAACGCGGAACTGTTGTTACCGGCAAAGTGCAGGGCAAACTTCCGGATGATAAGATTATCTCCTGTCAGCCTATCGTCTATGGATTCCTCGACGAGACGAAAGACCCCGTGATTGTAAGTGTAGAAGCTATAGAGATGTTCCAAAAAATTCTTGATGAGGCAAGTGTTGGTGACAATGTAGGTATGGTTTTGGGTTCCCAAATTGCAAATGAAGATGCTCAAAAAGGTGATATTATTTTCATTCCAAACACTACAACATTCCATCGTAGCAAAACCATTAGGGGTAATTTATATCTTTACACCAAAGAGGAAGGCGGTCGTCACACACCAGTTGCCTTGGGCTATACCCCGCAAATGTTTGTCGAAACAAAAGATATGACAGTAAAACTCACAGATATGGGTGTAGTTGATGGTGAGGTTCCTACTTTGATTCATCCTGGCACAACTGTACAAAATGTTGAATTCCAAGTCACTTCAGCTGTAAATCCATACACCTATATTGGTCAGACAGTAGCTTTACGCGACGGTGGAAGAACGGTTGGTATCCTTACCATAACAGGCTATTGATGCCTCAACAAATGATAAACGCAATAAGGGCTGCAGCTAAAAACTGCAGCCCTTATACATTAATAATATAGGATTGTTCATCTATGTGACTCCGCTGGGATTCTAACCCAGGACCTTCAGAACCGGAATCTGACGCTCTATACAGCTAAGCTACGGAGCCGAGATTGACGTATAATGCTTAATGAATTGCCTAGAATGGCAGATCATCCGTTGCAGATGGTGCCTCGAAGGGAATCGTTGCGGCAGCATCAACTTGAGGAGCTGCAGGAGCAACTGGGGCTTCTGGGGCTGGGGCTGCTTCTGGAGCGGCTGTTGGAGCAGCCTGACCGCGGTCGATACGGAAGGCACGAACATCGTTGAACCAGCGTCCGTTATATTCGTGAGCATCAATGTCGAAATGAACTGTCAGGGTTTCACCAATCTGAATGTTGAAGGCTTGAAGGCGGTCAACACCAAAAACGTCGAAAACCAGCTTGCGAGGAAACTCTCCTGGTACCTCCATAACATATGACTTAGCCTTCCATTCGTTGCCTGTTCTGTTGCTAACTCCACCTCTTTCGTTGAACTCTGCAATAATCTTTCCTGTTAATTCCATTTGTGTGTTTGTTGTATGTTTGTAGTTATAATTTGGCTGCAAAGATACGAAATAAAGTTTAAAGTTTAAAGTTTAGAGTTTAAAGTTTTTCTTTTTGCGTGTTTTTTTCTCTTCTTTTCTTTGTTATCGCTCGAAAAAAAACTATCTTTGTCGTGCGAAAATATACACATAACTAATTATATTATGAATTTCAAAGTATCAAGTACGGCTTTCTATGGCCGCCTGACTGCTGCCAGCAAGGTGATGGCAAGCAAGAACTCTATGCCTATTCTGGATTGTTTCCTGCTCGATGTTGCTGGTGGCACAATTACCATCACTGCTTCTGACAGCGAAAAGTATTTCATCACAACAGTTCCCGCTATTGAGCAAACAGGCGATGCTCGCTTCTGCATCCCCGCAAAGACGCTCATCGAGTCGATGAAGGAACTGGCCGAACAGCCCCTCAACATCGGTTACAATCCCGAGACTCAGGAGGTGAAGGTTGTTCACAACTCTGGTTCATTCGTTGTGATGGCAATGGATGCTGCTCCTTATCCTATGGCTAAGACTGTAGGCGACGATGCAACTCGCATCGAATTGCCTGCAAGTGTTCTGCTCAACGGCATCAATCGTTGTCTTTTCGCAACAGCCAACGACGAGATTCGTCTCGTGATGAACGGCATCTATGTGGACATCAAGCCCGACCGCATCGTGTTTGCCGGCACAGATGGCCGCAAGCTGGTTCGCAACACGAACAAGACCGTCCAGAGTGGTCTGACTGCAGGTTTCATCCTTCAGAAGAAGGTTTCTGCCATCCTGAAGGCTGTCCTGACGAAGGAAGACGAGAACATCACCATCGCTTTCGACAACGAGAAGGCTACCATTTCATCTGCTGACATGGTGATGCACTTCCGTCTCATCGAAGGTCGTTACCCCAACTACAACGCTGTCATCCCCGAGAACAATCCCTTCTCAGCTCGTGTTGACCGTCAGGCATTAATCAGCGCTTTGAAGCGTGTCAGCGTCTTCTGCAACCAGAGCAGCGGTCTTGTTAAGCTCGAACTGGGCAACAACAACATCAAGTTGACTGGTCAGGACAACGAATACGCTACTCGTGCCGAGGAGTTTATCCTTTGCGAATATACAAGCAACCCCATCAGCATTGGCTTCAGCTGCACCTTCCTGCTCGAGATTGCAGGCATCTTGGATAGCGAGACACTCAAGATTGAAGTGGCCGACCCAAGCCGTCCTGGAGTGATTCGTCCTGCCGACGATAATCCAGAAGACGAGGTGCTGATGCTTCTCATGCCGATGCGCGTAGAAGATTAAGCAATGAAACTCAAGCTCGAAAGGCCAATCATCTTCTTCGACCTCGAGACGACGGGACTTGTTATCGGCAAGGACCATATCGTGGAACTCTGTTACATTCGTCTCGAGCCAAACGGAAACGAAAGGGCTGAAACGCTTCGTTTCAATCCTGGGATACATATTCCTAAGGAGGCAAGCGACGTTCATGGCATCACAGATAAAGATGTCAAAGACTGTCCTGTCTTTAAGGAGAAGGCAGAAGAGCTGGCGAAAGTGTTTGAAGGTTGCGACCTGGCTGGCTATAACAGCAACAAGTTCGATGTGCCGATGCTGGCCGAGGAGTTTGCACTTTGCGGTATCGATATCCACATCAACGAGAAGAAGTTGGTCGATGTGCAGAATATCTTCCACAAGATGGAACAGCGCACCCTCGTTGCTGCCTACAAGTTCTATTGCGGGAAGAACCTCGAGAATGCTCACAGCGCACTTGCCGACACAAGAGCAACGCTGGAAGTTCTCGAAGCACAGCTCGACCGCTATCCTGAATTGAAGAACGATGTCGCCTATCTTGCCGACTTCACGCAGATACAAAAGGGTGTTGACCTTGCCTGCCGCTTTGTCTATGACGAGAAAGGTGTCGAGATAATCAACTTCGGAAAATACAAAGGGCAGGCTGTGAAAGATGTCCTCAAGAAAGACCCAAACTACAAGGTTTGGATGCTTCAAGGCGACTTCACAATGAACACGAAACAAACTCTTGAACGACTTGCGCTTAAGTATGCTGGAAAATAAGAAGATAGTACTTGGCATTACGGGTAGCATTGCTGCCTATAAAGCTTGCATTCTTGCCCGACTTCTCATCAAGAAAGGTGCAGAAGTTCAGGTCGTAATGACTCCCTCTGCAAAGGAATTTATCACGCCTCTCACGTTGGCAACCTTGACACAGAAGCCTGTCGTCAGCGAGTTCTTTGATAGAAGAGATGGCAGTTGGCATTCTCATGTGAGTCTTGGGCTTTGGGCAGATGCTATGCTCGTCGCTCCTGCTTCGGCAAGCACTATCGGCAAAATGGCAAACGGCATAGCCGACAACATGCTTGTCACGACTTACTTAAGCATGAAAGCTCCAGTGTTCGTTGCTCCCGCAATGGACCTCGATATGTATGCTCACCCTTCAACGCAGGCCAATCTGCAGAAGTTACAGAGTTACGGCAACCACATTATCGAGCCTGGAACTGGTTTCCTTGCTTCCAAATTGGAAGGCAAAGGCCGCATGGAAGAGCCTGAGAAGATAGTTGAAGCCCTTGAGCAGTTCTTCGCTAAGCAGCAGAAACTTGCTGGCAAGAAAGTGCTCATCACGGCTGGCCCAACTTACGAGAAGATTGATCCCGTTCGCTTCATTGGCAATTATAGCAGCGGAAAGATGGGGTTTGCACTTGCCGAGGTTTGTGCAGAGCAAGGAGCAGAGGTGACGCTCGTTAGCGGTCCAGTCATGTTGCAAGCAAAACATCCAGGCATCAAGCGCATTGATGTGGAGAGTGCTCAGCAGATGTACGAGGCAGCGACGAAGCATTTCCCCAAAACTGACATTGCTATTCTTTGCGCAGCAGTTGCTGACTTCACACCAAAGACGACTGCCGACAAGAAGATAAAGCGTAAGGGCGATAACCTGAAACTTGAGTTGCAACCCACACACACACAAGACATTGCTGCGGCTCTTGGTGCTGTCAAGAAAAAGAAGCAAGTGCTCGTGGGTTTTGCTCTCGAAACGGACAACGAACAAAAGAATGCCAAGGACAAACTGGAGCGCAAGAACTTCGACTTCATCGTCTTGAATAGTCTTCAGGACAAAGGTGCAGGCTTCCGTGTTGACACAAACAAAGTGACCATCATCGACCGTCATAATGGCCTAACCGCTTACGACATGAAGTCGAAGAGGGAAGTGGCAGAGGACATTGTTGAACATCTGGTTCAACAAATGAAAAAATGAAAGAATGAAAAAATGAAGAATTTCAAGCATATTCTATTCTTGCTCCTATGGTCAATTGTTAATGGTCAATGGTCAATGGTGAATGCTCAGGAGCTTGAGGCTCGTGTGACGATCAATCATTCGCAGGTCGAAACGACAAGAACCGAAGTGTTTGATGCGTTGCAGACAAAGTTGACGGACTTCCTCAACAATCACAAATGGACAGAGATTCCTTTCCGTGAGAACGAAAAGATTCAGTGCAACTTCAATATAACTGTCAATACCTATAAGCAAGATGAGAACGTCCTCGAGTGCACTTTGTTGATGAACAGCATCCGTCCTGTTTACGGCAGCACATACAACACTGTGGCTTATTCCGTGAATGACAAGGAATTTACATTCGAGTTCAACGAGTTCGACCAGCTCGAGTATCAGGAGAATCAAGTGGACAACAACCTTGTGGCACTGCTTGCTTATTATGCCTATATGATAATAGGTATGGACCTCGACACGATGGCGCCGATGGGTGGCACGGATTGTTTCCATGTTGCCCAAGACATTGCCATTGCAGGCGAGAGCATGGGCTTCCCGGGGTGGAAGACATTTGGCGACAGCGGCAATCGTTATGGCTTGCTGAATGACTATATGGATGGAGCTTTGGAGTGCATGCGAGAGTTCAACTACATATATCATCGTAAAGGCCTCGACCGCATGACTGAAGTTCCGGATAGTGCTCGTGCCACGATTACAGACGCTCTCGAACTGCTTCATGAAGCAAATACGGCAAAGAACCTGACCCGTGTAGCACAACTCTTCACGGAATATAAGCGCGACGAACTGGTTAATATCTACGAGAAGAAAGGCACGCGCGAGGAGAAAGACAAGGCCTACGAAATTCTCTTTGCCATCGATGCTTCACAGCAAAACACCTGGGAGAAGATAAAGAAGTAATGTTGTAACCTTCATTATACATTATATAATGTAGGGATACCACAAACAAACATTAAGTACACCCGAGAAAACCCGTTTGCCTCGCTGACGTTACTAGTTGGCGAGGCCTTTTCTTATTCTATTTCTGCTTGCAGGCGAAGCATTTCGTCGCGCAAGATGGCGGCATCGACGAACTCCAGTTTCTTGGCTGCTTCCTGCATCTTCCTCTTGAGATTCGCTATGCGCTGCTTCTTCTCTTCGAGTGTCATCGTCTCAGCTTCAGCAACAGCAAGGACTTCATAATGTGCCGGTTCGACGTATGCTTGCGGTCCTTCCAGACCAGTATTGAAGGGAGATGACTGGTCTTTGCGTATCTGCCGAGGAGTGATGCCGTGCTCCTCGTTGTAATGCAACTGCTTTTCGCGACGACGATTGGTCTCGTTGATGGTGGCAGCCATGCTTTCCGTAATGGTGTCGGCATACATGATGGCTTTGCCGTTGACATTTCGAGCGGCACGCCCAATCGTTTGTGTCAGGCTTCTTTGGTTGCGCAGGAAACCTTCCTTGTCTGCATCGAGGATGGCGACAAGCGAGACTTCCGGCAAGTCGAGGCCTTCCCTGAGCAGATTCACGCCGACCAGCACATCATGTTTTCCCAGGCGAAGTTCACTCAGGATGCGAACGCGGTCGAGCGTATCGACGTCGCTATGGATGTAAGTTGCCTGAATGCCATTGCCAAGCAAATACTCCGTCATTTCCTCGGCCATACGTTTCGTGAGCGTGATGACCAGCACACGTTCCTTCCTTTCGATGCACCCTTGAATCTCTTCCATGAGGTCGTCCACCTGATTTTCCGTGGGACGAACCTCGATGAGGGGGTCGAGCAGACCCGTCGGTCTGATGACTTGTTCCACGACAACGCCTTCGCTTTGCTGAATTTCATAGTCCGCAGGAGTTGCGCTGACGTATATAATCTGATTCGTCATCTCTTGGAACTCCTCGAACTTCAGCGGTCTGTTGTCCTTTGCGGCAGGCAAGCGGAATCCATAATCCACGAGAGTCGTTTTGCGGGCCTGGTCTCCGCCGTACATCGCATGCAGTTGAGGCACAGACACATGGCTTTCGTCGATGACCATGAGGAAGTCCTTGGGGAAGAAGTCGAGCAGGCAATACGGGCGCGTTCCTGGCTTGCGTCCGTCGAAGTAACGGCTGTAGTTCTCGATTCCGGAACAATGTCCCAGCTCGCGAATCATTTCTATATCGTAGGTGACGCGCTCATGCAGACGCTTTGCCTCAAGTTCTTTCCCTTGACTCTCAAAGAAAGAAACCTGTTCGCGAAGGTCCTCCTGAATCTGCACGATTGCCCTGTCCTGAGCATCCTTCGTGGTCATAAAGAGATTGGCAGGATATATCTTGTAGCAATCATACAACTGAATGCGTACAAGCAACTCAGCATCAAGCTCTTCGATGCTCTCGATTTCATCATCCCAGAAAGTGATTCTGAGCAGGAAATCGCTGTAGGCAAGGGCAATATCCACTGTGTCGCCTTTCACCCTGTATTCCCCTCTGGACAGGCTTATATCGTTGCGGACATAAAGCAGCTCGTTCAGGCGACGCAACAACTCGTTTCGGTCGAGCTTCTGACCAACGTGAAGTTCGAGCAGACTCTCGTAGAAAGTCGAAG
>CACXUA010000027.1 GCA_902770725.1 uncultured Bacteroidales bacterium
TACTCTTTGAGTGAGATAAGTGGAACGGATGATTTGCAAAAGATAGAAGCGTTGACTGGTACGAGTGGTTTATTGAAAAAGACTGATGCTAATACTTGGGCTTTAGACACCAACACTTATGCAACGCAGACTTGGGTATCTAACAATTTCAACAACTATACACTTCCTCTTGCTGCAAGTGGTACAAGGGGTGGTGTACAGATAGGCTATTCAGAATCCAATAGTGGCACATCTACTACAAGGAACTATGCAGTCAAGCTATCAAGTGAGAAGATGTATGTCAATGTTCCTTGGACTGATACTACCTACAAGCTGACCTTGAATGGCACTACCAATGGTGCAAGTGGCGGTACAAGTCTTGGCAGCTTCTATGCTCCTACCGCAGTAGGAACTGATGGTTATGTGCTTAAATCAAGTGGCAGTGGTGCTCCTTCATGGGTGGCACAATCAACTCTAAGTGTAGGCACTGCTGCCAAGCTGAACACAGGCACGACTACATACACTGCTTGGGGACAGACTTATTGGTCAAGTTGGTAACAAGCCTATTTATCATTATGCTAAGTCGAAGAGTTATCTCTCCGAAGAGAAATACGACTCCTGCATCGCTTATGCAGACAGTTGCATTGCCCTTCAGCAGGACTTTGCCGACGCCTATTATAATAAAGGTATAGCCTATCTGAATATGGCTGTGGTTGCTCAGGAATCGTGTCCAAAAGATGTGAATCATCCTGATTATTTTGATGCCAAACAAGTCATTCAGGAATACTATCGGCAGGCTCGTCCCTGCATGGAAATGGTTCGCAAGCTGCAACCAGAAAAGATGGACCGTTGGGGCTCGCCGCTCTATCGCATCTACCTCAACCTCAACCTTGGTGATGAGTTCGACGAGATAGACCGTCTGCTCAATCAAAAGCAATAGGAATAAGCGCGGAAACCAATAAGACAAAGAAGGAAGCCTCAATCGAAGCTTCCTTTCTTTTTAGTCGTTATGGACAATCACCTTTACTTTCACGATACGCCGTTTCTCAACTTCAAGCACGTCGAAAGTGAAGCGTTTGTACTCTATTCGTTCGCCTTGGGCAGGGAATTCTCCCTTAATCTCCAGCAATAAGCCAGCCAAAGTCTCTGCCTCGCCCTCGATGTTCTCGAAGTAATCGTCGTCGAACCCCAATATCTTGGTGAAGTCCGACATGAGTGTCTTTGCCTCGAAGATGTAGGTATTTTGATTGAGACGCTGGTATGGCTTCTCCTCGTCGTCGTATTCATCGTTGATTTCACCCACGATATCCTCCAAGATGTCCTCCATCGTGACGATTTGGAAGTCGCGGAGGAGGTCGTCCACCATCTTCGTTTCAGGCACGAAGTAAGCTGGACGGATGAGTGTCTGCCAACGGAAGCCTTGTGGCTTGCCGAGGTGGGGCAGAAGGTCTTTGATGTAGAGAATGCCTTTTATGTTGTCTTGCGTATCTTGATAAACAGGGATGCGACTGTAGTTGTTCGCCACGATGCAGGCAAGCACGTCTTTGAAAGAGTCCTTTATGTCGAGGTCAACAATATCGACGCGGCTCGTCATAATCTCTTTCACCATCTCGCCTCCGAAGCGGATGATGCCCTTCAGCATGTTGCTTTCCTCGGCGATGTCCTTCTTGTCGGTCAGTTCCATTGCCTTCTCCAAGTCATCTACCGTCAGCATTTCTTCCTCGTGATTGGCAAGGCGTTTTGTGATGACTTTGCTTCGAATGAGCAGTTTACTCAAGGGCCAGAACACTTTGCTCAGCACCTGCAGCTTTGGAGCAGCAAATCGACAGAAGGCAAGTGCATGCTGAGCGCTGTAGATTTTGGGAATTATCTCGCCAAAGAGCAAGAGCAGGAAGGTGAGGAGCACCGTCATGACGAGGAACTCGAGCCATACTGCCTGCCCGAAGTTGATGGTCTTGTCGAAACAGAAATACAGGATGATGATGACGGCAACATTCACCAAGTTGTTGCTGATGAGGATTGTGGCGAGCAGACGTTCGCTGTCGTCGAGCAGAGAAGCCACTTTCTCGTCGGCTTTATGTTCGCCCTCGTCGATGGTACTTCTGTCGTTTGGTGTGAGGCTGAAGAAGGCTATCTCGCTTGCCGAGACGAAGCCTGAGCACAGAAGCAGCACAAGAACTATGCCGAAAGCTATCCATACGCCAGTCGAAGGCATTTGGACACTTACTGTACAGATTTGGTCGATTAACTCTTGCCAGTTAAGCATATTCGGGGAATGTTATTGATTCTGAGGCTGTTCTGGCGTTTGAGGCTTGGGCGAAAGCATCTCCAAAGACTCTGCCCATATCTCTGTAACGGTGCGACGAATGCCGTTCTGGTCATCGTAAGTGCGTGTGTGAATCTGTCCTTCGATGAAGAGTTTGTCGCCCTTATGCACGTATTTCTCGACCACTTCTGCCAGTTTGCGCCAAAGCACGACGTTGTGCCATTCTGTACGCTCAGGCACTTCTGTTCCGTTCTGCAATGTGTAGCCGCGTTCCGTCGTTGCCAGTCTTACACTTGCCACGCAGACTCCTGCGTCAACATATTTAACCTCGGGGTCTCTCCCGACGTTGCCTATTAACATTACCTTATTCATATCTTTCTTCCTTTTTCTTTGCAAAGATATAAAATAATTCAGAATTCTCAATTCACAATTCACAATTATTTCGTAATTTTGTACGCACAAGCTAACAATATTATGAAACATCTACTCTTATTCCTCCTTATGTTTTTGCCTTTGACGGCAAATTGTCAGACCTCAGACGCACAGAAATGTCAGATAAGATGGGGCACCTTCAACATCCGTCTCCAGAACGATGGCGACGAGCGAGCCGGCTTTGGATGGAGCGTTCGAAAGGACAGAGTTGCCAATTACATTAAACGGAATCACATCGAAATAGTGGGTATGCAGGAGGTTCTGCACGCTCAGCTCGAGGACTTGCTTGCCCGACTGCCTGAATACGACTATGTTGGGGTAGGGCGTCACGATGGTAAACAGGGTGGAGAGTACTCGCCTGTTTTCTTCCTGAAAGATAAGTTCGAGGTCCTCGAAAAGGGTAATTTCTGGTTGAGCGAAACGCCTGATGTGCCTGGCTCGAAGGGTTGGGACGCAGCAATAGAGCGTATTGCCAGCTATGCCAAGCTCAAGGACAAGCAGACGGGCAAGGTCTTCATGGCTGTCAACACACACTTCGACCACGTTGGCGTCAAGGCTCGTCGCGAGAGTGCCAAGCTCATCATGAAGAAGATTCAGGAGATTGTGGGCGACCAACCAGCAGTTGTTACGGGCGACTTCAACGTCACGGAGGATGACGAAGCATATACCACGATGACTACTAACACGTTCAAAATGAATGACGCTTACCACATGACGCCCAATCACACGGGTACCACCTACACTTGGCATCAGTTCTGCCAGCTTCCGCCACTCAAACGCGAGAAGATTGACTTCATCTTCATCACGCCCAACATCAGCGTCAATCGCTCTCATATTGAGATACCCGACCTCCAACACATGCTCTCCGACCACAACCCACATTGGGCTGATTTGGAGTTCTAAGGGATAGTTCCCAAACTTCACGTGTTAACTTGGCCAACTTCACGTGTTAACTTGGCCAACTTCACGTGCCACGTTTACCAATTACCTTAAGGTATTTAGCCAATTAAGCGTGGATAAATTAAGGGCAAGACTCAAATGAGACTTGCCCTTATCTTTTACTTCCAACTGAGGAGGCGTCCTATCTGGTCGTAGAGGCTTGCCCAATGTGCTCGGCTTTCCGCATCTGGAGCCGTCTGAGAGGCTGCCTTCGTCTTCTTCTCTAATTGTTGAAGCGTGTAGAGAACTGCTGGACGAACCTGCTGATTGCCGTTTCCGTAAGCCCGACTGAGGTGCAGATACATATTGTTCTGCAGGGCGATTCTGTAGGGAGAGACTTTCTTGTTGGTGTCCAACTCTGTGAAAATCATCTTCGTCAGGTCGGCAAGATAAGCCTGAGGCTTGTAGAGGTCGTTGAGTTCCTCAAGGCGGTTCATCAAATTCGTCACGACTGATGTGCCCACGCCATTTGTTATCTGCTGTGGATCTGACCAGAGACGATGAGCATAACTCAAGTCGCGAAGCCATACAGGCTCAGTCAGGACTTGCTCGTTGATGAAATTGAGTGCGGCTTTCTGTTTGTCGAGAGGCTGCGGAACATACACATCTTCCGTCGAACCCTTAGGCTGGAAGGTAATCTGATAGCCACCAATGTTGCGAACTACATGCCCCATGTAACGAAGGAATTGCGTGCGTATGTGCCCGTACATTACACTAATATCGTTCCAGTAGAGGTCCTTGTCGTTATCAGCGGTCCATTCAGGTAGGGCTTTTATCTCACGTTTCAAGTTCAAGATGCCATAATAGCTTGCCTTGACGGCATCGTCGCCCAGGTCTTCAGTCTGGCGTCGTGGGTCTCTGTGCTCGCTCTCTCCGTCGCCCCACCAAAGGCGCTTGTTCTGCTGTGCCTTGAGGGTCATCTCCTCGAGCATCTTGTGGTCTTCATCCTCGTCTTTCGCGTCGAGCATCGGTGTGTAACCCCATTGGATGGCCCACTTGTCGTAGTCGTTTATGCGGGGGAAGATGCCGATGCGGTCAATTCCGTCTTCGGGTTGAGCCACATAATTGAAGCGAGCATAATCCATAATCGAGGGCGTATGGCCATGAGCTTCCACCCATGCTTTGTCCCTCAAAGAATCGACAGGCACGGTGGAACTGCTTCCGAAGTTGTGGCGGAGACCAAGCGTGTGACCCACTTCGTGGCTCGACACAAAGCGAATGAGCTGGCCCATCAGTTCCTCGTCGTAGTTCATCTTCTGAGCCGCTTCGTCGATAGAACTGCATTGTACCATATACCAGTTGTGTACGAGG
Source organism: uncultured Bacteroidales bacterium (assembly GCA_902770725.1). Taxonomy (GTDB): domain Bacteria; phylum Bacteroidota; class Bacteroidia; order Bacteroidales; family Bacteroidaceae; genus Physcousia. Next base: position 4,928 of record CACXUA010000027.1, read on the forward strand.
CTCATCACATTGTGGTACCAGCAGATATGACTCTCGAGTATCTCACCACTTCTGGGGTCGTGAACATTTGGTCCATAGGCGTTCTCGATGGGACTTGCAAGGTAGCGGATGCAACTGTAGCGCGCGTCCTCCATGCTCATGGTTGAGTCATTCTCGGGCCATTCCTCGGCACGGATAGCGTTCTTGAAGCCTGCTTTCTCAAAGGCTTTCTGCCAATCGTTCACACCCATAATGAGGTATTTCCTCCATTGCTTAGGCGTGGCGGGGTCGATGTAATAGACAATCGGTTTGATAGGCTCAACGAGTTCGCCACGACGCATCTTCTCAACATCTTCAGGACGAGGCTCCAGGCGCCAACGCGTCACGAAGGTCTTGCCTTCCACACGTTGCTGGTCGTCCGAGTAGCTTGTGTAACTGTCCGTAAAGTAACCGACGCGCGGGTCGAAGTAGCGCTTCATCATGGGTTTCTCGGGCAGGAGAACGAAGCTGACATTCAAACCGAAAGTGGCTTTTCCTGTGCGACTTGTAGCCGCCATTCTGTTTGTACCACCGCCGTTGAAAGTCTTAACCGTACGAACTTCCGTGTTCATGGGGAACGACTTGATGTCCTCGATGTAACTCATTTCGCCGACAAGTCCTTGCAGGGAGAAACCGTCCTTCACGGATTTGGGCAGCCCGATAGCTGGATTGTCCTGGTTGAAGAACTGATTTACCTTAATCTTATAGAGTTTGTTCTTATGACTCTCCACCTTAAACGCCCCAATGATGGGGTTTTCGTTGCTGATTGTGATGGCTCGGTTGATGTTTTCCGTTGTGTCGGCAACATTGACGAAGAGCCTTGAACGAAGCAGGAGTTGATTGTCTGGGGCAGGCTGGAAATAGACGGTCTGCTGGTTAACTTGTTCGCCACCGAACTTTCCGATGCCAGCCGGAGTTGAGGTGTAGCGAACGGTAGTCAGGAACTCCCTGCCAATCAGGCTGTCGGGAATCTCGAAGAACCACTCGTTCTTCACCTTCGTTACATTGAAGAGGCCTTTGCGGTCGATGCTTGGCTTCTCCACCTTAGCGCTGTCCTTTGGTGCAGGCTGGTTCTTCTTTTTCTTTCCGAAGAGTTTCTTCTTGCCGTTTTTCGATTGTTCCGTCTTGGGCTTATTCTGTTTTTCTTTTGCCAAAGTTGGTGCTCCAACCATTAGCGTCGCTGCCAGAAGCAGGCTCAGATACTTTGCTTTCATGTCTGAAGATATTAAGTTTATTTGTTTGAACACGTTTATCCAAGAGACTTTATCGTAGCTTCGAGGGCTGCAATCTTGCTCTGAGCATCGGCAAGCTTCTTGCGTTCCAGTTCAACGACTTGAGCAGGAGCGTTCTGCACGAAGCGCTCGTTTTGCAGTTTCTTCTCGATGCCAGCCATGAAGCCTTGCAGACGTTTGATTTCCGTTTCTGCCTTCTCGCGCTCAGCATCTGCATCAATCAGATTGCCGATGGGAACTGCGTACTCGTCTGTGCCTACCAGGAATGCCTGTGTTCCCTCGTTCTTCTCGCTGATTTGCTCAATCTTGTCAAGTCCTGCAAGCTTCTTAATGATTTCTGCAAGCGCAGGAATGCTCGTCACACCATCTTTCGCTTTACCAATAACCTGCAAAGGCAGAGGCTCGCGAGGCGAGATGTTCTTGCTCTGACGAACGGCACGAACACCGCTGACGACTTGCTTCATTTCCTCAATCTCGGCGATGAGCTGGGCATCTTCCTTCGTCGGAGCAGCTGTCTTGAAGACTGAAACCATCAGAGATTCACCCTCTTTGCGTTCGGCAATGTGTTGCCAGAGTTCTTCCGTGATGAAGGGCATGAAGGGATGAATGATGTGCAGGAGTTGGTCGAAGATGTCGAGCGTGGCCTCAAACGTCTTGGCGTCAATAGGAGTTTGATAAGCCGGCTTAATCATCTCGAGGTACCATCCGCTGAACTCATCCGTGAAGAGTTTGAAGGCAGCCATCAGAGCCTCGTTCAAACGATACTTGCTGTATAGGTCGTTTATCTCGGCATAAGTGGCATTCAACTTAGCCTGCATCCACTTGATGGCCATCTCGTTTGCGTTATGGTTAGCGTTATCGTCTGTAACTTCCCATCCCTTGACGAGGCGGAAGGCGTTCCACATCTTGTTGCAGAAAGCCATGCCTTGAGCACAAAGTGCGTCGTCGTAGAGGATGTCGTTGCCTGCAGGAGCTGCAAGCATCATGCCCATACGAACACCATCAGCACCATACTTATCAATCAGTTCAAGCGGATCAGGCGAATTACCCAGTGATTTGCTCATCTTTCGGCCAAGCTTGTCGCGCACGATACCCGTGAAATAGACGTTGCGGAACGGTATGTCGCCCATGTATTCCTCGCCTGCCATAATCATGCGAGCCACCCAGAAGAAGATGATGTCTGGGCCTGTCACGAGGTCGCTGGTGGGGTAGTAGTAGCTAATCTCCTCGTTGCCAGGGTTGTTGATGCCGTCGAACAGCGAGATGGGCCAGAGCCAAGAACTGAACCAAGTGTCGAGGGCATCTTCGTCGCGATGGAGCATGTCCATCGTTATCTCTTTGCCGAACTTCTCCTGAGCCTTTGCAAGGGCTTCTTCTGGGGTGAGGGCAACAACAAATCTTTCTTCTTCTTCGCCGTCGATGAAGTAAGCAGGAATGCGATGACCCCACCAAAGCTGGCGACTGATGCACCAGTCCTGGATGTTCTCGAGCCAGTTGCGGTATGTCGTGACGTACTTCGTGGGATGGAACTTCAGTTTGCCCTCGAGCACGGGAGGCAGGGCGATGTCTGCCATGTGCTTCATCGAGAGGAACCACTGCTTGCAGAGACGTGGCTCGACTGCTGTGTCCTGATTGCGCTCGGAGTAGCCCACCTTGTTCTCATAGTCCTCGACCTTTTCAAGAAGACCCGCGGCATCGAGGTCCTTAACGATTTGCTTGCGGCATGCCATGCGGTCCATGCTCACATAGAGAGGACTCTGCTCGGAGATTGTACCGTCGGGATTGAAGATGTCTATTGTCTCAAGGTTGTGTGTCTTGCCAAGTTGGTAGTCGTTCACGTCGTGAGCGGGTGTCACTTTCAAGCAACCCGTACCGAACTCGATGTCAACATAGCGGTCCTCGATGACGGGAATAACTCGGTTAACTAAAGGAACGATAACTTTGTGTCCGCGAAACCATTGGTTCTTCGGGTCTTTGGGATTGATGCACATTGCCGTGTCGCCCATAATCGTCTCGGGGCGCGTAGTGGCAACAACGGCATAGTAGCCCTTGTCGTCCTTGTGCAGAACCTCGCCTTCTTCATTTGTCGGTACGACGGGATTCACGTCGGAATCGGCTACATAGTACTTCAGATAATACAATTTGCTCTTCTCGTCGCGATAGATGACCTCTTCGGTCGAGAGCACGGTTTGTGCCTTAGGGTCCCAGTTGACCATGCGAAGACCGCGATAGATGAGGCCTTTGTCGTAGAGGTCACAGAAGACTTTCATAACGCTTTCGCTGCGCTTCTCGTCCATCGTGAAGGCTGTGCGGTCCCAGTCACAACTTGCTCCAAGCTTGCGAAGTTGCTTCAGGATGATGCCTCCGTGTTCTTCTGTCCAGGCCCATGCGTGTTTCAGGAACTCTTCGCGAGTGAGGTCACGCTTCTTGATGCCTTGTTCGGCAAGACGGTTCACCACCTTTGCCTCCGTAGCAATCGAGGCGTGGTCCGTGCCAGGTACCCAGCAAGCGTTCTTACCATCGAGACGTGCCTTACGAATCAGGATGTCCTGAATCGTATTGTTGAGCATGTGTCCCATGTGGAGCACACCCGTCACGTTTGGTGGAGGAATGACGATGGTATAAGGCTCACGACTGTCTGGTTTGCTCGCAAAGAGTTTGTGCTTTGTCCAGTACTCGTACCATTTAGCCTCGACTTCTGCGGGGCTGTATTTTGTTGCTAATTCCATGTTGAATATGTTATTATATAAGTTCTGTCAGATATGTTATGAAAAAGAATAGCCAATGTGTTACGATGCCTGCAGCGATGCCTCCTATGAAGGTGCAGGTAAAGCTGCGGGAAATGAAATGACGGTAGCCAAGTGAATCGAGTGTGGCAGCATCGGCACTGAGGAAACCGCTCCAGCACATTCCCATTGCAGTGAAGACAGCAATGGCGTTGCTGTCGATGATGCCTTTGCTCATCATCTCAGGAATAAGACCAAGGGCAGCGCCAACCGTTCCGAGTGCTGTAATGGGGAAGGCAACGAGTTCGCTCGCATTGAAGCCAAAGAGCCATTTGAAGACGAAACCTGCTTTGCCGGCAAGAAGTGGCAGCAGCTCTGTACCTTGATATGCTTCTCCCGTATATGTTCCTGTATCCGGGTCTGTGCCGAAGGTAAGTGTCATGACGAGCGTCGAGATGATGAGCACGCCAGGAATAATGGCGAGGCCAACCTCTACGCCACTCTTACCGCCGTCGAGTAGGGCATCGAGCACTCGAACAAAGAGTGTCTGCCTTGGGTCGTCGGGATGGGTCTCGTATGGAGTCCGCTCTGTAGTCTCTTCGCTCGATATGACGTCTTCATCCTTGTATTGTGGGCACTCCTTGAGCACAAGCCTTTGCATGAGTCTTGTGGCGATGATGCTTCCGATGATGGCTCCCACAAGACCATAAAGCGGTTCTGTATAGAAGCCGTGTCCCATCATAAATATAATAACGAGCAAGCCCATTGCATAACTTCCTGCGAAGTTCACGAGACTGATGTGCTGAAAGCGTTTGAAGTAACGTGCAAACTGCGGGTTCTTTGCTACGGAAATGATGGCAGGCTTATCGCTGAGGAAAGTCATTAATGCTCCTGCAGAAGAGACACCAGGCAAGTTGAAGAGGGGACGAAGTACAGGCTTAAGTATCCTTTGCAGCAAGTCAACCACGCCAAACACGCTGAAGATGCGACTCAAGGCTCCAGTCAGCACACACATGGCCATGAGGTAGAAGACGGTGTTGAGCAGCAAGTCGTGGGCTGTCCTCATTATTGTGTTGAGCATGTTAGTGAAGCCCATCACCGAGGAGAGGTAGCCGAAGAGCGCTATGATGACTATCAGGCAAGGTATGCCGCGAGGAACCGACTTCATTTATTATTTGACAATTTACAATTTACGATTTAAAATATCTTTCCACAAACACGGAGACTCAAGACGGGATAGACTTTCAGTTTTGTTACGACTTTCAATAGCTTGGCATCGTCACCACCAGCATTCGTGTCTTCAACTTTGATGTCGTTGCAATACACGGAAGGCTTGCCCCACAGAAGACAGCCGAGGTCCATCTTGAATCCGATTCTGCCTTTGGGAACAGCACGGCCTATGCCTATGCCGAAATATGTCTTCACGGGCTTTACTTTCAACTTCGCATAAACGTCACCTTTAGCATCGGGCTCGAGCAGATAGTCGCCCATTGCCAATCCGATGTTCTGCATCTTGTAGTCAGGGTTCAGGGCATTGTATTCGTTGACCACATGAGGTATTTGTTCAGTGCTGTAAACTTCCATCATGTTGTCGGAGCCGAAGTAGATGCCAGCCGTGACATGAAAGCTTGTCAGCATAGGAACAGGCATGACGTTGACAAGCACTTTGCCTCCTTTCATCGTGGGCTTAACTTTGACAGGGACTTTACCCATCTCTCCAAGGGGTTGGTTCAAGCCCAGAGCCGTGTTGAACTTTATTCCAGGGAATATCGTATAACCAGCCTGCACGTCGATAAAGGGCGTGAGGGGCATGCTCGCATCAATGCCAACGCCCAGAGGACTGACTTCCGCACCGATGGAGAGGTGGTTGAGGATGCGCAGGTCTTTCTGTGCTGAGGCTAATTGAATGATGAGTGATGAAAAAAGAAAGGTGATGAAAAGCCTTTTCATAGCTGTCCAATTTCTTTAGTCGTTTATCTCGAAATAGTTTTCAAGGATGTCTTGTGCTTGCTTCTCCTTGTTGTCGATGTCATGAATAACCTTGCCATGCTCAAGGAGGACAATGCGTTCGCTGATGTCGACGGTGTGTTGCAGATTGTGACTGCTGACGAGAATCGTGGCACCAGTCTCCTCGTTGTACTTCTTCAGCAAGTGCTTGATGGCATTCTGACTGCTAGGGTCGAGAAAGTTTAAGGGTTCGTCAAGTATGAGCACTTTCGGACGAAGCAGCATGGCTGCCATGATGCCAACCTTCTGCTTGTTGCCGGCACTAAGCGTGCGGATGAGCTTCTTTTGACCTGCCAACTCGTCTGCCATGAAGTGCTGATACTGGGCAAGGAACTCTTGCAGTTGCTCGTCGGTCGTATCTGTAAGGCGGGCTATGAACTGGAAGTACTCGTCTGGAGTGAGGTAATCGATGAGGAAACTCTCGTCCACGAAAGCACCTGTCCAGTCCTTCCATACTTCTGTCTCAGCAACATTGATTTCTACATCAGTACCTTTCATGTGAACTGTTCCAGTGTCTGCCTTGATGAGGTCGAGGATGAGGCGGAAGAGCGTACTCTTGCCAGCACCATTGTTGCCTACCAATCCCAGCAGTTCGCCGCTGTGGATAGTTAACTCGGGTATATCTACTGCAACCTTTTCGCCGAACGTCTTCTTGAGGTCTTTTATAATAATGTCCATAATCTATGTGTTTTACGAGTTTCGTGAGGCACGGAAGCCTTCCATGTTCTTATAACGTCTTGCCATGAATCGCGTATATACATTACGCAGCCAATAATGATGAGTCGCAACACCGGCTATGCCAAGCACGGCAAGGAACACATATCCCCAAGGCTCGCCAAGCAAAGCCGTTGCAGCTTTCTCCAAGCCAATCGGCAGGAAGAGAATAACGATGCTGACAATCTGCTGAGCCGTGTTGCCCTGTTTGCTTGTTATCTTTGTGTTCATGGGAAGTGTGTTGTCGTTATAGACGGCCATCTGGAAGAGGAGAGGGTAGAGTACGCCTGCCGTGAAGAAGAAGTAGCCAACGTTCATCCAGATGGACATCTTGCCGATTATCATCAGGGGCAGCAGGATGATGGGCGGAATGAGCAAGAGCGTGACGTTGAAGTAATACTTTGCCGTGAGCAGTTGCAGGATGCTCTCGCGGCGACTCATCAGGCCGTCAATGTAGTTGCCTTCGTAGCACATTATCATCACTAGCGTCATCATGCCCAAGACAATATAGTTGTAGAGGCAGATGAACGAGCGCATGAAGTTGTTGTCGTACACATCGCTGAAGTACATGATGACGCTGAACAGCACCATCATGGACAAGCCGGCAAGGAAACTCATCCTCACCGTCTTGTTGCGGAGGCGTTGCTTGACTTCGAGCTTCAGGTACTCGCCAAGCTTGCCGTAACGGTTCAGGAAGTTAAACTGGGTGGCATGCTTGATTTCCTTCTCTTCCTTCTTGCCCACTTCGTCGTGAACCATTCCCATCTGCAGCTTGTAGTTTGCCCAATACAACAGAGCAATGAGAGCACCAACCAAGAGGAAAGGCCACAACTTCCATTGCAGGAAATCATACATCATGAGTGTGCTGGGCATATCAAGCGGGTTCTTATCTGGAACGAGCATGATGGCAAGCAAAGCTCCGTGAATGGCAAGGGGCAAAAGCAGCCAAGCCATGTGTTTCAGGATAAGTGCTCGGCAGAAGAGATAGGCGTAGCCATTCATCACCAAAAGCAGCCACCAGCCAAGCAGCCATCCTATCGTTGCGCCCCAGCCCAAAGGAATAGTGATTGCTATGAGGGCGAAGGGTACAAGCAGGAACCCCCAATAGAGATTGCCCCAAGCAAGGCCAGAACGTGTGAGGTAGATGTTCATCAGAAAACTTCTGCGGACGGGCAACAGGGCGTAGGGTTGTGCCTGCTGTGCCGGGGTCTCTTGAAGAATGAAACGAACCCAAAAGTCTGTTATCAGGAGGTACAATAAGCCTCCATCGAAGACATGGAAGGCTGCCACTCCATTATAGCTGTTCCGCATGCCCATTGCCATCACGACGCCCATGAAGAGCAGGATGGCAGCATAATAGAGCCACATGAAAATCATCAGGAATTTCATGAAGCGGTTCTTCTCGAGCATCGGATGCCGTTCTTCTTTCAAGTCGGCATTCTTGCAGATGAGTTTGTAGAGCCTGTATTTGTTCATTGTGCCAGATACTTTTCTGCTTCCATTGCAGCTTTTGCTCCACTTGCGGCAGCTATGACGGCTTGCCTGTATTTCGGGTCGGCCACATCGCCTGCAGCATATACACCTGGCACATTAGTCTTGGGCGAGTCGCCTTCCGTCAGGATGAAGCCGTTCTCGTCTGTCTTGAGCCAAGGCGTGAAGAGTTCGCTGTTGGGATGATGCCCTATCGCAAGGAAGAATCCGTCGATGGGGAGGTCGTACTTCCTCTCGTCGCTCTCGCCTTTGCGGAAGACAAGATGTGCTCCTTCAACGCCGTTCTCGCCATAAAGTCCGAGGGTGTTTGTTTCGAAGAGGACTTCAATCTTCTCGTTGTTGAAGACGCGTTCCTGCATAATCTTGCTGGCACGAAGGAAGGGCTTGCGGACGATGAGATAGACTTTCGAAGCGAGTCCTGCCAGATAGGAAGCCTCTTCGCAAGCGGTATCTCCACCTCCAACGACGGCTACCACTTTCTTCCGATAGAAGAATCCATCGCAAGTGGCACAGGCACTGACGCCTTGTCCCATGTACTTCTGCTCGTCGCTCAAGCCCAAGTATTTTGCACTGGCGCCTGTGGCAATGATGATTGAGTCGGCAGTCCATTCGTTTCCATCATCGAGCGTGACCCCGAAGGGACGTATATCGAGGTTGACTTTCGTGCAGGCATTGGGGAGCATTTGCGTGCCGAAGCGTTCTGCCTGCTTGCGAATATTGTCCATCAACTCGTTGGCATCCACACCATCAGGCCATCCGGGGAAGTTCTCGACTTCGGTGGTGATGGTGAGTTGTCCGCCTGGTTGAAATCCTTCGAGCAGAACGGGATTGAGGTTAGCGCGTCCTGCATAGATTGCTGCTGTGTAGCCTGCTGGGCCACTGCCTATGATTAGAAGTTTAGTGTGGTTCATATTTATCTCATATCATTAATTAGCACCTTTGGATAGTCTTTCTCTGGGAAGTCGAAGAACGAGTCGCTCAGTTGCAGATTGCCTTTGAAGTTGAGGATGCTGACACGTTGCCAGTCGTTATCTTCGCGAACACGGATGCAGAGGGGCTGGTAGTCGCTCTTGCGGATATCGACGTAAACCTCCTTGACATCCATCTTTGCATAGCGTGCACGGAGATAGACTTCATAAACGGCTTCACCCCGAAGTACAGTTTCCTTCACAGTCATCTTGAAGCCTTTCTTGTAGATGTTCATGAAGGTGTAGGGGTTCATGGCAGCCATTTCCTTTTTGGAAGGCTCGTCGATGTTCACTTCGTTGGCACTGGGGACGTAGCACCAGCGTGTTTTTCCGTTGTACCAAGTGTTGATCTCGCCAGTCTCGAGTTTCATTTTGCTTTCCTGCAGCCACATGGTACCTGTGGAGGAAGCCTTCTCTGTGGCTCCGGCAAATATGCTGGCTTTGTATTCAATCTTCACGTTACCTGCTTTGCGGATGCGGTCTGCAGTAATGTCGAGCACCTTCATGGCGTCCTGAGCGAAAGCCATTGACCATTGAATATTGAACATTGAACATTCAATGAGGAGCAGAAGGATGAGGAGTCTTTTCATATTACACTAGGATAGTTTGCAAATTAAGCACGTTAACTTCGTCAATTAAGCACGTTAAGTTTGTCAATTAAGCACGTTAAGTTTGAGAAGTTGGCACGTGTAGTTTGAGGGTTTAACGTAGGTTGTCCATTATCATCATGAGTTGTTCTTCGCTGACGCAGAGCACTTCGCGAGGTTTGCTGCCTTTTGCGGGACCTACGATGCCAGCCTTCTCCAACTGGTCCATCAGTCGTCCTGCTCGGTTGTAACCGATGGCGAACTTGCGCTGAATCATGCTCGTGCTGCCGTTTTGCTCGCTGACTATCATGCGGGCTGCGTCCTCGAACATGGGGTCGAGGTGTGTCATATCCACATCGCCTATGCTGCTGTCGTCGTCTCCTTCAAGCGGAACTTCCGGCAAGAGGTAGGGCGAGGCATAACTCTGTTGTTTGGCAATATGATGTACGATGTCCTCTAGCTCGTTCGTGTCGATGAATGCACATTGGATGCGGACGGGTTCCGAGCCAGTCATCAGGAGCATATCGCCCTTGCCGACGAGTTGGTTGGCTCCAGTTCTGTCGAGGATTGTCTTACTGTCCACGCCTGTCGTCACCTTGAATGCCATGCGAGCCGGGAAGTTCGCCTTGATGGTACCCGTGATGATGTTGGCCGTAGGACGTTGTGTGGCGATTATCATGTGTATGCCGACTGCACGAGCCAGCTGTGCGATACGGGCGATGGGGAGCTCTATCTCCTTGCCTGCCGTCATGATGAGGTCGCCATACTCGTCGATTACCACCACAATGTAGGGCATGTATCTGTGCCCGTTGTTGGGATTCAGCTGGCGTTCGCGGAACTTTTCGTTGTACTCCTTGACGTTCCTTGCGTGTGCTTTCTTGAGGAGGTCGTAGCGCTGGTCCATCTCGATGCAGAGGCTCTTGAGCGTCTGGATGACTTTGTTGACGTCGGTAATGATGGGCTCTTCCACGTCTTCGTTGCCCTCCACCTGTGCCAGGAAGTGGTTGACGATGGGTGCATAAAGGCTGAACTCGACCTTCTTGGGGTCAATCATCACCAATTTCAACTCGGCAGGATGCTTCTTGTAGAGCAGCGAAGTGATGATGACATTCAAACCTACAGACTTGCCTTGACCTGTTGCACCAGCCACAAGCAAGTGCGGCATCTTGGTCAGGTCTGCTATGAAGACTTCATTGGTAATCGTCTTTCCGAGAGCCATGGGCAGTTCGTAGTCCGTTTCTTGGAACTTGCGGCTGTTCAGGATGCTTTCCATCGAGACCATCTGAGGCTTCAGGTTCGGCACTTCAATACCGATGGTTCCCTTGCCTGGAATGGGTGCTATGATGCGGATGCCGAGGGCGCTGAGGCTCAGGGCAATATCGTCCTCCAGATTGCGAATGGTACTGATTCGGATGCCTGGAGCGGGTGTGATTTCGTAGAGCGTGATGGTGGGACCAATGGTGGCTTTCGTGTTGTCGAGAATCTCGACTCGGAAGTTGCTGAGCACCGTCTTGATGCGGTTCTTGTTGTTCCGCTGCTCCTCCATGTCAATGGCGCTCGAGGTGTTGTCATAATGGGTGAGCAGGTCTATGCTCGGGTACTTGTAGTTCTCGAGGTCAAGCTTTGGGTCGTAAGGCTCAAGCGTTCTGTCGTCGGAGAGGTCGGCTTTCTCGGGGTCATGTCCCACGACAACGGTAATGTCGTCCGTGCCTTCTTGCTCTTCGATGCCTTTCAAAGGAGCCAACGGATCTTCGGCAAAGTCAATGGTGGTCGCAGTTTGAGCGGCTTCGTCGCTGAACGGAACGCGCGTCTCTTCTTCGTCCAGAACCACTTCCTTCGGACCTTCATCCTCGCTGTCGGGCATCAAGGGCGTAAATGCTTCGGGCTCTTGCTCCTTTTCATTCTCATCTTCCTCTGCTTCCTCCTTTTTCTCGCGGATGACTTTATGCCGAATCCAGGTGATGGCTTCATCGCTGAGGTAGAAGATGTAGAGTAGGGCAGAGAGGATGAAGATGAGCATGGTGCCAAAACTTCCCACTTTGCTTCGCAGGAACTTCACTTCTTCCTCCCCAATCATGCCTCCCCAGATAATATAACTATCCTGCGCTCCAGGGAAAAGGGGCGAAATATATGCGGCAAAGGCAGAGGCCCATGCCATGATTATCATGCAGTTGAGGAACCAGAGATGAAGTCTCACTTTGGCCAGCCCCATGATGCGGATGCTTGTAGCAAGCATAAGGACTGGGATGAGAATGGAGGAGACGCCAAAGGTGTTGTCCATTAGCCAATGAGCAACTTCGTAGCCCCATCTGCCCAGCCAGTTTGCTGCCGTGTAGGAGTCGCTTGTGACGTACTTCTGGTCTTCTGCTCCGGTGAAGATGTGCGAGATGAGTGCAATGAGGATGGCCAGCGAGAGTGTGGCCAGGACGGCGCCCCAAACGAAGCGGAGATTGTCGCCGTGTTCCCCGCGTTTCTTCGGGTCAACTTCGTCGTTGTCCTTGATGTTCGAGCGGAACCAACTTATCCATCCCGTCTTTTTCTTCTTACGACGTGCGGGCATTTTGCTGGCCGGTTTGTATTGTCTTACGCTTTTCTTTGCGTCCATAGTTTCTTATACCTTATTATATACGCGAATAACGGGCACAAAGTTACGAAAAAAATCTCACAACGAGGCTGCTTTTACATTTTTTATTTCTTGATAAGTTGGGAAACGGATTGCTTTTGCACGATTTTTCTTCTTTTGTGCAAAAATAGTTACCGAAATATTTGCAGCGTACCGAAATTTACTATATCTTTGCACAAAATTTAAAGAAATGTGCAAATGGAAATAACGAAAGTACCATCGTATAACGAGATGATTCGCCAGAGCATTCAGGAACATTGGTTCATGGATTCGATGTCGGATTATGGAGTATTCACCCTGCAATACAAAGATGTGGCGCGCATCATCGAGAAGATGCATATTCTTTTCGAAGAGGCGGGCATCCAGAAGGGCGACAAGATTGCCCTCTGCGGCAGGAACCTGAGCCGCTGGGGAGCCGCCTTCTTCAGCATCCTGACCTACGGAGCCATCGCTGTGCCCATCCTCCACGAGTTTCACCCCAGCCAGGTTCACGACATTGTAAACCACTCGGAGTCGAAACTGCTCTTTGTGGGCGATAAGGTCTGGCCTACGCTTGACGCCAAGGAAATGCCTGACCTGCAGGGAATTATCTCGCTCGTCGATTACAGCCTGCTCGTTTCGCGTAACGAGAAACTCACCTATGCTCGCGAGAACCTGAACCGCCTCTTCGGCGAGAAGTTCCCCAGCCGATTCCTGCCCGAACTGCTCTCTTACCACAAGGACGAGCCCGACGAAATGGCTGTCCTGAACTACACCAGCGGAACGACGAGCAACTCGAAAGGCGTTATGCTGCCTTACCGCGCGCTCTGGTCGAACTGCGACTTCGCCATGCACGTTATGGGTAACGAAATCCAGCCTGGCGACAAGGTGCTCAGCATGCTTCCCATGGCCCATATGTACGGTATGGCCTTCGAGTTCACCTTCGAGTTCATGCGAGGTGTACACGTGAACTTCCTCACGAAAGTCGCCTCTCCAACCATCCTGATGCGAGCCTTGGCCGACATCAAGCCCATCATCATTATCGTCGTGCCACTCATCATCGAGAAGATAGTCCGCAAAGCCGTCATGCCGCGCATACAAGACCCGAAGGTCAGAATGCTCATGCAAGTGCCAGTCATCGGAGACCGCATCAAGAAGAAGATTTGCGACGGACTGACACAAGCCCTCGGAGGCAACTTCTACGAACTCATCATCGGTGGCGCAGCACTCAATCAGGAAATCGAACGACTCCTCCACGAGATTGGTTTCCGCTACACCGTGGGCTACGGAGCGACAGAGTGCGCACCCATCATCACTTATAACGACTGGAAAGACCAAGTCGTGGGCTCTTGCGGACGAAGCGTCATCCATCAGGAACTTACCATTGACAGCCCAGACCCCATCAACATCCCGGGCGAAATACTGACACGCGGACTGAACGTCATGCTCGGCTACTACAAGAACGAGGAAGCCACAAAGGCTGCTCTCGATGCCGACGGATGGTACCACACGGGCGACCTCGGCGTACTGGACTACCAGGGCAACCTCTTCATCAAAGGACGCTCGAAGAACATGCTCCTCGGAGCCAACGGACAGAACGTCTATCCCGAGGAAATCGAGGACAAACTCTCGAATATGACGTTGGTAAACGAGTGCCTTGTTGTGCAGCGAGGGGACAAACTCGTCGGACTTGTCTATCCCGACCAAGAGCAAGTTAAGAAGCTGCGGCTCACCCCCGAAGACCTCGAGAACATCATGGAGCAGAACCGCAAGGAAATCAATCCGAACCTGCCTTCCTACGCCCAACTCTTCAGCATCCAGGTCATGGAAGAAGAGTTCGAAAAGACCCCCAAGAAGAGCATCAAACGCTTCCTCTATACCTAAGGAAACCGCCCGAAACAACTAGCCTCTCCGCCCTAAAGCAGAGGGGCTTTTTGTTAGTTAAGAGTTAAGAGTTGAGAGTTTAGTTTTAAGTTTGTTAATTCTCTCTTCCCCTTTGTCCTCCCCTTCAAGGGGAGTTAGAGGGGATCTTTGGCGTGCTTCGTGACCGAACTAAGCGTGCTTAATTGCGCACTTAAGCGTGCTTCGTCGGCATTTTAGCTGTGCCTCGTTTGCCCTTATCTGCAGCCGAAGGCTCACCTCTCAAATCCACAACAAAGGTACGACAATTTTTCGACACCGTCAAATTTCAGCACTCCAATTGGGGCGATTTTCAGTAGCAATTCATTGAATTTTCAGCAAGGGGGGGGGAGGAAGGTTGCAGGTTGCATAATTGTGCAACCAAAAATATGACACCATCCTCATGTATTGAGGTCTATTATTATTTAATAATAGAATTTTCTTTTCCATGTTGGTTGCATATTTTTAGTATCTGATACCTGCAACCAGCAGAACTCCTATCTACTTGCACGCCAACAAGGCTGCTTTTTTTTGACCCTGACGGCATAAAGGAGATTGAAGGCTCCACCCAAGGCGAGGAAGAATCTATAACCTCGCAGGCCAACGCCTTAGCAAGATGCAGAAGGGCATCAACATCGTTGGCGGAAAAAAAATAGTGAAGTAAAGCCTCCCTCTCCTTCCAAACAAAACAATCCCCGTTACAGGTCTTTCTGCGGCGGGGATTTCTTTAAACTTTAAACTCTAAACTCTAAACTCTCTATACTACCCATAGACTCTTTCGCCGAAGATTAGGCTGCCGATGCGGACCATGTTTGAGCCGTGCTGGACAGCAATGGGGTAGTCGTCCGACATGCCCCAGGAACGCGTCTTCCATTTACCATTTAGCCATTTGGCATTTACCATCTCAAACAATTGCTGAGCCTGTTCGAACTCGCGGGCTATCTGGGCTTCGTCGTCCGTGTTTGTTGCCATGCACATCAGGCCCTCTATGCTGACATTCTCGTACTGCTGCCAGGCTCCGCTCTGCATGAAGGCGAGCAACTCGTCGGGCAGGAAGCCGAACTTGGTCTCCTCCTTGGCAACATGCACTTGCATCAGGACCGGTATGACACGCCCGCACTTCTTCGCCTGCTTGTCGATTTCCCTCAGCAGGTGCTCCGAATCGACAGCATGAATGAGGCTCACGAACGGTGCAATATACTTCACTTTATTAGTCTGAAGGTGTCCTATGAAGTGCCATTCGATGTCCTTAGGTAGTATGTCGTACTTCTGCACAAGTTCCTGCACATGGCTCTCGCCGAAGATGCGTTGCCCGCCATCGTAAGCCTCTTGAATCATCGAGGCAGGATGGTACTTGCTCACTGCCACCAGGCGCACCCATTCGGGCAAAGTCTGTTTGATGCGATCTATCCTTTCACTTACCATTTTTAGTTTTTACTTACAACCAACCGATTACATGGATTTGGTTGAGTCTTTTGTCCAGTTATCTTCTATTTCTTCTTTGTTTTGGGCGCCTCTTGTTCAGTCGCAGCCTTGAACTTGAAGACATCTATGATGGGTGTCTCGGTGATGGAAACGATGACCCATTCGCCAAGTGTGCCCTTCATACATTCGTCAAGCCTTGCCAGTGCACGATGGAAGTCGTTTGCCTTAATGACAGCAGTCTGTACGGTACGCTTTTCCACGGCTGTCTTCTCGTCGATGGAGATGAAGGCGATACGTGCCTTGTACCAGTGGTCGTCGTTTAAATCCTCGCTGTCGAACAGGTCGGCAATCCGTGCACGTTTGATGTCCGTCACGATGAACTCGCCCGACATGTAGGGCTTAATCTCCTCGATGAAACGTTTCTCGGCTTCCGTGAAGCTGAGGGCATCCACCAAATATGTCTCTGTGGTCTTCTTGATGAGACCGCTCTCCAAGGTCTTGTCGTAACGGACCTTGCATTCAAACCATTCGCTTTGCATTATCTTTTATCTTTTATCTTTTAATTTTTAATTCTTCTTGTACCAGAAGAAGAAGCCCGTTGCCCAGCATGTTGTGCTGACGGTCAGGGGCGTGGGTGTGAAGTCCTGAACCTGCTCGAGTTTGAAGTCCATCTCCCTTGTGAGCTTTGCCAGCTCTGCCATGTCTCGTTCTGTACAGCCCGGGTGCGAGCTGATGAAGTAGGGGATGAGTTGCTGCCTTAGTCCTGCCTTGCGACAAGTGGCGTCGAAGATGCTCTTGAACTCCCTGAAGAGCCTAAACGAAGGCTTTCGCATGATGTTGAGTACAGTGTCGCTCGTGTGCTCTGGAGCCACTTTGAGTCGTCCGCTCACGTGCTTGGTGATGAGTTCGCGTGTGTATTCCCTTGCCGCACTGTTCAGGGCTTCTTGCTTCCAGTCGTGGAGCAGCATGTCGTACCTGACGCCACTGCCAATGAAGCTTTTCTTGATGCCAGGAAGTGCATCCACAGCCCGATAGATGTCGAGCAGAGGACGATGGTCTCCATTCAGATTGGGACAGATGGCAGGATGGATGCACGAAGGACGTTTACAATTCTCGCACACTTCCACGCGCTTCCCTCGCATCCTATACATGTTGGCACTCGGTCCGCCCAAGTCGCTCAAGTAGCCTTTGAAGTCTGGCATTTTGGTGATGGCTTTCACTTCGCGCAAGATGCTTTCCTTCGAACGGCTTACGATAAACTTTCCCTGATGTGCGCTTATCGTACAGAAAGCACAGCCCCCGAAGCAGCCGCGATGGAGCGTCACGCTGAATTTAATCATCTCGTAGGCAGGGATGCGTTTCCCATTATATTTGGGATGCGGAAGGCGTGTGTATGGCAAGTCGAAACTGCGGTCCAGCTCCTCGGATGTGAGTGGAGGGTAGGGCGGATTTACCACGACATAACGTCCTGCCGTAGGTTGAATGAGACGCTGGGCGTGAATCTTGTTGCTCTCTTCCTCAATGTGACGGAAGTTCTCGGCATGAAGCTTGGGTTGCTTTAGGCAATCCTCGTAGCTGTGGAGTACGATGTCGTCCTCCTTGATGCCGCCTGGTATATCTTCCTGCTTGCAGATGAAGGCAATCTGATGGGGCATCTTTGTCACAGCCTCACGCAGGACTTCCCTCGTGATGCAGGCCTCGCCATTCTCGTCATAATGGAGTAGGGGGTGGAAATCTTCGATTGCTTCGTTGAGCAAGCGAACCAGTTCCAGTGTTGGCTTCTCGCCCATGCCATACGTGATGAGGTCGGCATCACAATCCTGAAGAATGCTTGGGCGGAAACGTTCCTGCCAATAGTCGTAGTGCATCACACGTCGAAGGCTTGCCTCGATGCCTCCAAGCACGATGGGGACGTCAGGAAAGAGCTCCCTGAGGATGTCTGTATAGACGATGGTGGGGTACTCCGGACGCATGTCGTGCCGCCCGTCAGGACTGTATGCATCCTCGCTCCTGAGACGCCGTGCAGCCGTGTATTTATTCACCATACTGTCCATACATCCAGGCGAGATGCCGAAGAAGAGGCGAGGGCGCCCAAGCTTCTTGAAGTCGCGGAAATCACCATGCCAGTCAGGTTGCGGCACGATAGCAACTCGCAAGCCTTCCGCTTCAAGCAAACGCCCTATGACGGCAGCTCCGAAGGCAGGATGGTCCACGTAGGCATCAGCGCTGAAGAGAATCACGTCAGCACGATCCCAGCCACGCAGGTCCATCTCTTTGCGTGTCGTCGGTAGCCAATCCGTCAGGTTTGCCATGAACTAAACAATCACTAATTAATCGACCTTCAGTAATGTTTTCAGGGCATCAAGCTGTTCCTTCTTCCAGTCGATGAAGAGCAGGATGAGCTGATGCAAACCAAAGGCTTTCATGTCGTTATGGAAGATGATGCGTTCGCAGAGGTTGAGCAACTCTGGATCTGGCTTGTCGTTGGAGAGCAAGCCACGCACGTTGAGCCGCAACTTCTCGAGGACACTCTCTTCTACAATGCCGTTACTGTCGAGCAAGTCCGAGAAGAGGGAGTAGCGGTCGATGGTCTTCAGGTGGGATTCCTCGACGGAAAGTTGTCGGGAACCCTTCATATTGCATAGTATCGTGTACATCTACTTAATTTACTATTTGACGATTTACTATTTACGATTTATTTCCCAAGCAGGAAGTCGATGGCTATGCCGATGATGTTCTGTCGAGAATCGGTTTCCTTGATGCATTCAAGTGGGAATCCAAATGCCAGAACACGATAGCCGGGACCAGGATAGGCAATTGCTGCCGAGTGGTTGTCGGCGGTATAAACCATCGTGCTGAAGGCACCGTTCACACCCTCGATGACGTCTGTACTCCTTACCCAATAGTTCACTTCGCTTGGGTTGCAGAAGATGTTGGCAGTATTGTTCAGGCCTTGCACGGAGCAAATGCTGTCTGCCGGAGTGCTCGAAACGAAACGATATTTCAGTTTCTCTGCCACGAAAGCATCCTGCTGGGCATTGTGCATGTCGCTTCCGATGAAGGCTCCGCTCACCATGATGGACGTGTTCTGAAGCGTGAGTTGAGAGATGGCAGAAAGCATCTCGTCCGTAAAGGCTTTACGACGCGTCAGGGAGTAGCCGTCGTCCTTCTGTGCACCAAGGATAAAGTTGGCCACTTGATAACGGCGGAGGTCGAGGTTGGGCAACTGATTTTGCGTGGTACTGCTGATGTTGCAATCGGGATGCTTGGCGAGGATGTCGGCAGCATAACGCACGCTATAATCATGGGTATTGCCCATCAGGAACAGCCCTTCGAAGTCGTCGCTGCTCACGCCAAAGCCGTCGCCAGTTTCCTTGCCGAAGTTAATCTTGTCGAAACTAACTTGAGGTCCGCAGAAGCCTGGTGACTTCACGTCAATCACGCCAGGGTCTGTGTTGAAGTCAAATCCTCCGGTTTTCTCGTTGTCGAAAGGCAGAGGACTTGCCAATCTTTGGAAGGCATCGACAAGCAGGATCGTCGGAGCATTCTCTGATTCAGCAATCACGGCACAAACCTCGTCGCTCGGCAGGCTTGCTCCACCTTCGTTTACAGCTTCCACGCGGAAACTGTAGAGCACACCAGGGGTGGCTTCCGTCTTGAACGTACAATCGTGTCCGCTCACATAATGCCCATTGTCGAAGTCCTTTCCTGCCTTCTTCATGTAAACCACATAGCCATCAGGCTTTGCTGTGGGCTCTGCCGGGTCAAGGGTTGGTGTCCAGCGAACGGTAATTTCGTTTGTTTCCTTATTGGGCTCGGCACATATTCCGGCCACGGGCAAGGGCTGAATCACGACGTCCTTACCTCCGTGAGTGGTGGCGACGAAGCGCGTCATTGCCTTATAGATGGCACGCGACATGAGGAACTTGAAGTAGGGGTCGTGACCGAAACGCATGTCTGCCCAGTTCTGGTGGCTCAGCATCTCGAAGATGATGGCAGGCACTTGCGGGTCGCGTGTCTCGCCATAATTCCTGTCGTAAAGGTCTCTTCTGTTCCAGAAGCCCAGCTCCCTCGATAAATCATTTGTGACTTGTGTCATCACCATATCGGCCAGGTCGCGACTGACAAGTCTTGAAAGTCCTGCTGCAGTCTTTCCATCATAGAAGTCTGTCGAGTAGATTCCGAGCGAACCGACAAGCGTGTTGTCCGTTCTGTAACCTGCATCACTATGAACAGACACATAAAGTTCGATGGGCACATTCAGTCCGCTGTCTCCCTTCAAATAGTTGCTACCACGCGTTACATGGTTCAGGGTGAAGGGACGGGAGTTCACGTCGTCCCTGCCATCGTCGTTTCCTCGAGGAGAATACACGCTGTCCGGCATTCCATACCATTGTGCAGAGTAACGGGCAGCCTCGAGGCATCTTGGCAAGTCGCTACTGATGGGCAGGGTCATTGTCGTGTCGCCACGAACCACATTACCCATTCCACCGCCAAGACGCACGGCATCTGCCGTGATGACGCCTTTGTAGTTGCTCAAGTTGGTTAGGGAAATGTAGTTGTCATTTGCTTTGTCTTTGGTGAAATGGAATGTTCCCAGATAAACCCAGGTGCCTCCACCCATTTGCTGATTTACGCGGAACTGGCTCTCGACACCTCCGTGCTTGACGGTATAGACTGCGTCCGATACGCTGCCAGGCACGGTTTGGTAGGCGACATAGACGGCATAATCGTCCTCGACGAGCACTTCAGGAATCCAAAGCACCTCGCTTGTCATCCGCTTGTTCTGTGTCGCCTCAATCATGCGATAAGTTCCTTTCTTGAAGGGATTCTCGCCATTCTCGTAGCCTTCCTCGTTGTGTCCGAAGCCCACGCCACCGTATTGCCAATGGAAGTTAGTGACGCGTTCCTCGTATCGGCTGCCGTCCCAGATGTAATCATTATCGACTATGATTTCTTGCTTCTGCCAGTCTCGCTCTCTTGGAGTGAAGACGACGGCTCCGGCATTCTGCAGCATTGGGATGAGGTAGGGCACCACGAAGGTCTGCGTGAACATATCTTCTGTCGTACAGAAAAGCCTGGGACGCTGCCACACCCACTCCTGTTTGTCGAAGTTGTAGTACTTGCCGTGACTGTGACAAACGCTTAGATGACGCCCTTGCAAGCCTTTCTTGATGTTATAGGGGCGGCTGAGAGGCGTCACCCAAGGGTTCCCTCGATAGAGTTCCTTCTTATAGACGCGAGCCGTATCAGCCCTGTCCATCATACTTGTCGGGATGAGTTGCTCGATTGGCGTGTCTTTTGCGAAGATGCTGATGTCGTAAGTGTTGTAAGGCATCGGCAGGAGTCGCTTGATTTCGGTATAGAGGTCGCCCACGACGAGTGGCGTAAGTGGCTGGGCAATAAAGTTGTCGCTCAGGATGATGGTAAGATGCTTTTCGTTTGTGTTTGTTATGATGTCCTCGACTTTTATTGTCTTGAGGTTGGGAAAGTTCGGGTTTGTGTACGAGGCGATGTATTCTCGCAGGTTCTGGAAGCCGTCGTCTTTCTTTTGAGCCGAAATTGTGAGCGAAGAAATGACTAAGGCGAGTGAGAGGATAAGCTGTTTCTTATTCATACTTTGAATTGTTTCGGGTGCAGTCCTTTAAAGTTGGCGTAGTAATCTTTTATTTCCTTCATTTGCACTTCGATGTCTCCGTTGGGGATGATGGTCTTAGTGCAGACAATCTTCCTTTCGGCGAAGTCTAGCCCATAAAGCAGGATAGGAATCTCTGCCTTTAGGGCGATGTAGTAGAAGCCCTTCTTCCATTCGGGTTGGGCTTTGCGCGTGCCTTCTGGAGTAATGCAGAGCCGGAAGGTCTTGGCCTGTTTTGCCTGCTCTGCTATGATGTCGGTCGAGTGCATCTGTTTGCTACGATAGACGGGTATTCCGCCAAGCCTCCGCATCAGGATGCCCATGGGCCAGAAGAACCATTCCTTCTTCATCAGGAAGTCACAATGGAAGCCTTTGGCCCGACTGTAGAGGTTGCCGACAATGAAGTCCCAGTTGCTCGTGTGCGGAGCAAGGGCTATGATGCATTTTTCGGGCAAAGGTTCCGTGATGGTTTCCGTGAAGTGGAACCAGTCGAACAGAATCTTGCCAGCAAGTTTGTTGAACATTACAGATTCTGAATTTGGTCGATAATCTCGTCTGTGCGCTTCTGCATGTTCTCGCGAAGCTTTTTGAAGAAGAGTGCTGTGCTGCCTGGTTCAACGTGCGAGAGGCGGCAAATCAGGTCGTTCTGCATCTTCATGATGCTGAGCATCACGTTCTCCACGTCCTGTTTGTTGTCCTTCTTCGAGAAGTCTGTTGCAGCCATACATTCTGCCAGCAGTTCGCCACACAGATAGTTGATGTGTTTTTTCAGGTCTTTGCGTTTCATAAGCCTATAATATATATAAGGTATAATTCAAAGGTCAAAGTTACATATTTTTTTCGACTCCACAAAGGAAACAGCCAAAACTTTCAGTTTTTTTTGCAAACGTGGCACGTTAAGTTGGTAAACGTGGCACGTTAAGTTTGCAAAGATGGCACGTTAAGTTGGCGAAGATGGCACGTTAAGTTTGCCAACGTGGCACGTTAAGTTTTGTCTTGACGCCAGTCAATTTTTCACTCGACATCAGTCAACTTTGCAAACCATATATTTTGAACTTTAAATTAAAAGTTGTACCTTTGCAGCCGAAAACATTTAACTCACAATCATAAACACAACAATCATGAAGAAAAGTGCACTTCAGGTGGCTCGTGCCGCCTATCAGCCCAAGCTCCCCAAGGCTTTGCAGGGACCTGTTGTAGCAGTTGAAGGTGCTGCAACTCAAAGCGTTGGCAACCAGGAAGAAATCAAGGCTATGTTCCCCAACACCTACGGTATGCCCGTCATTACCTTCGAGGCTGGAGAGCAGAAACCTCTCGAACCATTTAACGTCGGCATCATCCTGAGCGGTGGTCAAGCTCCTGGCGGACACAATGTCATCAGCGGTCTGTACGACGGCGTGAAGTCTCTCAACAAGCAGAGCAAGCTGTATGGCTTCCTGATGGGACCTGGCGGACTCGTTGACCACAAGTATGTCGAGTTCACCGACGAGTTTATCGACGAATATCGCAACACTGGCGGCTTCGACATCATTGGCTCTGGCCGTACAAAGCTCGAGAAGGAAAGCCAGTTCGAGAGCGGTATCGAGATTCTCCGCAAACTCGGCATCAAGGCGCTCGTCATTATTGGTGGCGACGATAGCAACACTAACGCTTGCGTCCTGGCTGAGTACTATGCTGCCAAGAACTATGGTGTTCAGGTGATTGGCTGTCCCAAGACAATCGACGGCGACTTGAAGAACGAGCAGATTGAAACGAGCTTCGGCTTCGATACTGCCTGCAAGACCTACAGCGAGCTGATTGGCAACATCCAGCGCGACTGCAATAGTGCTCGCAAATACTGGCACTTCATCAAGCTTATGGGCCGTAGCGCAAGCCATATTGCTCTAGAGTGTGCCCTCGAGACACAGCCCAACGCTTGCCTCATCAGCGAGGAAGTTGAGCAGAAAGCCATGAGCCTGGACGACGTTGTCACTTATATCGCAAAGATTGTGGCTGACCGTGCTGCTGAAGGTAACAACTTCGGTACCGTCCTCATCCCAGAAGGTCTTATCGAGTTCATTCCCGCCATCAAGAAGCTTATCGCAGAGCTCAATGAGGTTCTGACAGATCCCGCAACTGGCGAGAGCCGCGAGTTCGAGAGCAAAGACGCGCAGGTTGCCTTCGTGAAGGGTCATATCGCACCCGAGAACCTTGCCGTCCTCGAGTCTCTTCCCAAGGATGTTGAGCGTCAGCTCTGCCTCGATCGTGACCCCCACGGCAACGTTCAGGTCAGCCTTATCGAGACAGAGAAGCTCCTCTCTGCTATGGTAGCCATGAAGCTCGAAGCCTGGAAGAAGGAAGGCAAGTACAACGGCAAGTTCTTTGCTCAGCACCACTTCTTCGGTTACGAAGGTCGTTGTGCAGCTCCCAGCAACTATGATGCCGACTATTGCTACAGCCTCGGCTACAACGCAAGCCGCCTGATTGCTAACGGCAAGACAGGTTACATGAGCGTCATCAAGAACACAACTGCTCCTGCAGCTGAATGGATTGCAGGTGGTGTGCCCATCACGATGATGATGAACCTGGAGCGCAGAAACGGCGCAATGAAGCCTGTTATCCGCAAAGCCCTCGTAGAACTCGACGGAGCTCCCTTCAAGTTCTTCGCCAGCAAGCGCGAGGAATGGGCAAAGAACACTTGCTACGTTTACCCAGGCCCAATCCAGTACTGGGGACCAAGCGAGGTTTGTGACCAGTGCACAAAGACCCTTGCCCTTGAACAAGCAAAGTAAACAAACCGTATCGCATCCTCAAAGGAGGAAATCGAGCGGTCAAAGAAGGCAAACCCGCGGGAAGAGAAAGCAAACTTCCCGTGGGTTCCGCTTCTTGCGCCTGTTCCGAGGTATGCCTTCTTGGACGCTTTGGCTTGGCGGTCTGCTCATCACGGCAGCCTACATAGGCCTTTTCTATCACTTTTTTGTTGACCCGTTCAGCTTCCGTTGGCGTGCCATCTATGGCGAAGCAACCTTCCCCGAAGGCTACGAGGTTCGTGGCATCGACATAAGCCACTATCAGGAACGCGTCAACTGGGAAAAACTTCGTAACGCTTCGATGGGTGATGCGCCTGTTAGCTTCGTGTTTATCAAGGCTACGGAAGGCGAGAAGTTGTTCGACGACAACTTCAATCGTAACTTTGCCAACGCTAAGCGAAACGACATAATCAGAGGCGCTTATCATTTCTTCGTGCCTGGAATCAATCCACGCAAGCAAGCTGATTTCTTTATTTCCATAGCCCAGCTTGAACCAGGCGATTTGCCTCCCGTTTTGGATATCGAGAAGAAGGGCAACTTGACGCCAGAGCAATTGCGTCGAGACGTTAAGATTTGGCTCGATATCGTCGAGAAAGAATATGGCGTGAAACCTATTCTATATACAGGTTACAAGTTCAAGGTCGATTACCTCAACACGCCAGAATTTGATGCTTATCCTTATTGGATAGCACATTATTATGTCGAGAAGCTTGCTTATAAAGGGCAATGGACTTTCTGGCAGCACACCGATTGCG
The DNA here is from genome assembly GCA_902770725.1 of uncultured Bacteroidales bacterium. Lineage (GTDB taxonomy): Bacteria > Bacteroidota > Bacteroidia > Bacteroidales > Bacteroidaceae > Physcousia. The sequence continues at coordinate 29,776 of CACXUA010000027.1, forward strand.
GCAAAGTCGCTGGCATAAAGGGCTTTGTCGATTGTAATATCTTCAACGGAACGTTCCAGGACCTTCAGGAGTTGTTGCTTCAAGAAGAGATTAAGGATTAAAGTTTAATGCTTAATCCCTTTGCTGAGAAACAACAAAACTTTAATCCTTAATCCTTAATCTTTATTCATTCGTGACACATAAATCACGAATGCATCTTCGTGCCGGTGCGGGCTTCTACCACGTTAACCACATAGTCTCCAAGCTTTTCGCAGGCATTTACGAGGTCCATGTAGATGGTTCCGATGCCATAAGTGTATTTGTGGTTGTTGATGTCGATAATGTTTTGTGACTTCAACTGGTCGCGATAGTTGTTTATCTCCGTTTCGATATTGTAGCACTTGTACACGTCGAAGTAGTCTTTCCTGCCGCTCATCAGCTGATTCATTTGCGTGAGCGCCTGATCCGTGAGGCCCATCATGGCGTGGAGGTTCTTGTATTGCTCCTCGGTGAAGTGCTCTTTCTTGCCCTGAACCTTTGAGTTGATGGTCTGAGCCATGTGGTAGCACGAGTCGCCGATGCTTTCTACCTCGGAGATTTCGCGGAGCATAGCACGTATCTTGGCCTTTGTCTCGTCACTAAGATGAGCGTCACTCACCTGATCCAGATAGTCGGCAATACTGATTTCCATGTTGTCGGCTATGTTCTCGTACTTCTCGATTCGGCTCAGGAGCTTGCTGAACTTGTTGTGGTCTTTCTCTACGAGCAGTTCCTGAACCATGCCGAACATGCGTTGGATGCGTTCGCTGAACGAGATAATCTCCTTTTGTGCCTCGAGGACAGACAGTTCGGGGGTCTTCATGATGCCAGCCGTAATGAAATGCAGACGGAAGTCTTCTTCTTCCTTAGAACTCTTTGGCTTGATGACCATGCAGACGAATTTCTCGATTTGTGGCACGAACCAGATGAGCAGAGCCGTATTGGTGATGTTGAAAGCGGAGTGGAATGTGGCAAGAGCAACACTTGCTTTGATGGCAAAATCTAGTGCATCTGGAGTCATCGAGGGGTCGAAGCCGGAGATGTTACATACCATCTTGAAGAACGGGTCAAGCAGGAGCAGCACCCAAAAGACACCTACGGCATTGAAGCTGAGGTGGGCGAAGGCAGCTCTTCTGGCTTGTGTGTTAGCGCTGAGTGCTACGATGTTCGAGGTGATGGTGGTGCCAACGTTCTCACCTAACACGAGCATCACGCCCTGTTCAATCTGCAAAACACCGGTCGAGCAGAGCATCATTGTGATAGCCATGATGGCGGCAGATGACTGTACGCAAAGTGTCAGAATCGTACCTATGACGAGGAAGAGCAGATTCACCATGAAGCCTCCATTGCTGTATTCTGCGAAGAAAGCGGTAATGGCTTCCTTCGATTCGGGTGAGTCCACCAAGGAGAAGCCTGTTTCCTTCAAGGTTGCAAGACCGAGGAAAAGGAATGCCACGCCGAAGAGGAAGTCGCCCACGATACGGCGCTTCTTCATATATATAAGGATGATGCCAAGGAAGAAGGCCGGATACACGAAATCCGAGATGTTGAAGCCCATTCCGAGCGACATAATCCATGCGGTCAGGGTAGTACCGATGTTGGCGCCCATGATGACGCTAATGGCTTGTACAAGAGTGAGCAGGCCAGCGTTCACGAACGAAACGGTCATCAAGGTTGTTGCGGTAGAACTTTGCACGGCAGCCGTTACGCTCATACCCGTGAGCATACCGGTGAAGCGATTCGTCGTCATAGCACCAAGAACGTGGCGCAACTGCGGGCCAGCCATTTTCTGGAGCGCTTCACTCATCGATTTCATACCGAACATCAGGAGCGCAAGAGAGCCCAAAAGCTTAAAGATTACAAACAATGTCATAGCGTACGGGAGATGGGTTATTATTTTTATTGACGCTGCAAAAGTACAAAAAAAGCCAATTATATGCAACATTTAACCGAGAAAGTTTTAAAATACCTGAATGCTTTGCCCCGAAACCTCCCTAGGGATACTTGAAAACTTAACGTGCCATCTTTGCGAACTTAACGTGCCAAGTTGCTCAACTTAACGTGCCATCTTTGCAAACTTAACGTGCCGCGTTTAGCAAGATGGCTGGGGAGGTTTGTTCGGTCGTTTGTCTTCCTCTATTAAAAAAGATATGTAAGGAAAGTACTCCGGCTTGACATTTTAGAAGAAAAACATGTCGTTTTCTTTTGTTTTTCTGTCATTTATTCGTACCTTTGCACGCGCAATTCTAACAAATATGAGATATGAGTGACAAATTGTTTATTTTCGACACGACACTTCGCGATGGCGAACAGGTGCCTGGATGCCAGCTCAATACTGTAGAGAAGATTCAAGTCGCCAAGCAGCTCGAAGCCCTTGGCGTGGATGTTATCGAGGCAGGTTTCCCCATCAGTAGCCCGGGCGACTTCAATAGCGTGATTGAAATCAGTAAGGCTGTTACGTGGCCCACGATTTGTGCCTTGACCCGCGCGGTCGAAAAGGACATCGATTGTGCTGCCGAAGCCCTGAAATATGCTAAGCACAAACGTATCCATACGGGTATCGGAACGAGCGAAAGCCACATCCGCTACAAGTTCAACTCCACGCCGGAGGAGATTATCGAGCGTGCCGTAGCTGCTGTGAAGTATGCAAAACGCTATGTCGAGGACGTGGAGTTCTATGCCGAAGATGCTGGCCGCACAGACAATGAGTACTTGGCTCGCGTCATCGAAGCCGTTACTAAGGCTGGCGCTACCGTCTGCAACATTCCTGATACGACAGGCTTCCGCACACCTTATGAGTATGGCGAGAAGATAAAATATCTCTACGAACATGTTGATGCCTTTGCTGCCGGCAAGAGCATCCTCTCAACACATTGCCACAACGACCTCGGAATGGCTACGGCCAACACCGTGGCAGGCATACTGAATGGCGCTCGTCAGGCTGAGGTAACGATAAACGGCATTGGCGAAAGGGCTGGCAATACTTCGCTCGAAGAGATTGCCATGATATTCAAGACGCATCCCGACCTGGGTATCGATACAAATATCAACACAACGAAAATCTTCCCGACAAGTCGAATGGTAAGTTCCTTGATGAACATGCCTGTGCAGCCAAACAAGGCTATTGTGGGCAGGAACGCGTTCGCTCACAGCAGCGGCATTCATCAGGATGGTGTGCTGAAGAATGCTTCGACCTACGAAATCATGAATCCCAAGGACGTGGGTATCGACGATAACGCTATCGTTCTGACGGCAAGAAGCGGTCGTGCTGCCCTGAAACATCGTCTGAGCGTGAATGGCGTAGATATCGACGGCGAACGCTTGGATAAGGTTTACGAGGAGTTCCTCAAACTTGCCGACAAGAAGAAGGAAATCACGGACGACGACATCTTGGTATTGGCTGGAGCCGACCGTTCTGCTTCTCATAATGTCAAGCTTGATTACCTGCAGGTTACGACAGGCAAGGGTGTTCGCAGCGTGGCAAGCATCGGCCTTCTTATTGCCAACGAGAAGTTCGAGAGTGCAGCCTCGGGTAATGGTCCTGTTGATGCAGCCATCAAGGCCTTGAAAACCATCATCAAGCGTCAGATGACACTCCGCGAGTTCACCATTCAAGCCATCTCGAAGTGTTCCGACGACATGGGTAAGGTCCACATGCAAGTGGAATACGACGGCAAGGTCTATTATGGCTTCGGCGCCAATACAGATATCGTAACGGCTTC
>CACXUA010000028.1 GCA_902770725.1 uncultured Bacteroidales bacterium
TCCTCAATCTCAGCCTTGGTTCCGCTTGTGAAGGTAAAGTGCAACGCCTTGAAGATGTCCCACTTAAGTGAGAAGTTGCGATTCCAAGTCCAGTTCTGGCTGAAGGTTGCAGGTAATGCTGAGAAGTCGCCAGGGTTCTCAAGGTCACGCTCTTGAAGTTCATAGTAGTTGCGATTCATGTCTGTCGAGAACGTGATGCTCTGGGGTGCAAATGCGAGATTCTGTGCTTTGATGATATCCAACCATTTGCTCTTGCCTTTGAGGTTCTTGAAGGGTTCCCAGGACTTCCAGTTCGGACTCCATGAATAGTTGACGTTTGCTCTCCAATTCAACTCACGCTCATAAACGGTTGTCTGACCCTCTGTGAATTGTGTGGAACGACTATAGCCGAAAGTGAAGTTGGCTGGGTCGTATGGCATTGGGTGCTTACGTGTGCTGATGTTGAGCCTTACACCAGTAAAGGAAAGGTTTTTGTTAGTTTCGGTATGGGTGGTGAGGCTACGCAGAGAGTCTCGTTGTCGCTTGTCGGCAAGAGCTTCGATAGCATCGTCCAGAAGCATGTCTGAATCGAAGGGATTATACTTGGGCGAAATCTTTTCCTTGCTGTAGCTGTAGTACATTGGGACAGTAAGTTTCGCCTTCTCAGGAAGGAGGCGTCCCAAGTCGAAGTTGGTCGAAATGGCGTAATTGAAATTGTCCTCGTTCTTGCGTTGTGCCACACTTTGCTCAATGCCTCCAAAGCCAGAGGTAATCATCTTTGCTGTTGCATTGACAGAACCCAAGTCGCTGACCTGAACCTGAAGGTTTCCTTGAGCTGCCCAACCTCCACTGTTGCTGAATTCCTGAAGTCGGAGTTCGTTGGCCCAGACCTCGATGCTCTTTGTCCTTCCGCTGTTGTTGCGAACACCAATCATGATGGTCTTAACCTCGCCCAAGGTGGGATTACCCATGATGGAGATGCGATTGTTCGGATGGTTCTCATCGTATGCTGAGAAGAGCCGATTCATGGAAGTGACGCCAAGACTTGCTTGTGTGTTACGCTGCTTTTTGAGTGAGGTGAAGATGTCGAAGTTGATGTCAACCATGTTTTCTGAAGGCCAGACTGCCAAGCATCCTTTAGCGCTATATGTGTCATAATAGCCTTCTGGCGTGAGTCTCAAGGGCACTTCATATTCGTAGTAGTTGCTCTTGTGGTCAGTACCGAGACGAATGAATACGCTGCAATCACCATCGGTGGTTTCTGTGATGTTTTCGGCCAAGGCATTAGCGTGAACGTACATCTGCAAATGCTTGTACTGACGCATGTCGTAGTTGCAATTCTTGTAAACGGCCTTAGACTCGCTTCCACCAAGGTTTCGAGCCACCATACACATTGCCTGTTCGTTGCTTTCAACAAGCTGTGCTTGCGATGGGTCTGTGATACGCGTAATGCCAGGAGGCAGGACGTAGTTGACGGGTTGCTTGTCGTTGTTCTCCTCGATGCTGACAGTGCTTATCTCCAGAGTTCCGTTGCCTGTGGAAACGGCGTTGCCGTTGTAGATGGGTTGCTGATAGGTTCGCCAATCACCTTGTACGAGGTCGAGAGTTGCAAGACGCAAAATGGTTTCTTCTTCGAAGCCTGTCATGAAGATACGCATGAAACGAATGCTAGTGAAGTCCCTGATGTTACCTTCCTTATCTTCGTATTCTTGCAGGGGTATTCTGAAAAGATACCACGTACATTCTTCTGTGTTACCGTTTCGAAGTTTTACGCTTGCTGTTCGCTTGTCGGCAATATGATTTCGTCCGACCACCATATCTTCAGGTCGAATGCTGACTCGGTACTGATAGTACTTCTCGTATTCGTTGAGGGTATAGTCTTGGTTGATGTCCTCCACATCGGGTGTTGACTTCCAAGCGGTCTCATAAGACTCAGGTCTGGTGTCAGAATCGGCACTGTTGCCTTGAGGCATATTGATGCGCTTATAGCGGTTCAAGATTGACGTTTGAAGTTGGTCGAAGTCGGAGCCTCGGAAGTAGTGGTAGTTGTCGTTGGCGGGGTCAGCATAGATGCTGTCGTAGACTGCTCCAGAGACTTTTCCCTGCATTTGCTGGAGATAGTTGGCATAGAGGCTGAATTCCCGCTCTTCGTCATCGTTGAGGCCATTCAGACCAACGTCTTGTCTGGCTCTTGCTCCAGCTTCGTTGTTGAAGGCATAGGTTACGCTGCTGCTGTTTGGAATGCGTCCCCAATAACCTTCTGTAAAGTATTGTGGATTACCATCAACAGGCATTCCGCTCTCAAAATACTTCTTGCCGTCTTTCAGAATATCCTCAGATACCTCGCCAAGGTTGAAGTAGAGGTCGCCGCCGTGATTGCCAGGCAGGTTGCGCTTGTAGATGAAGGGGTCCATCATCCAGAACTCGATGTACTCGATGTTCTGTGCCTCGAAGTCTGTGTTGTCGAGTTTGCGCATCATGCCGCCCCATCTTTTCTCAGGTTGGTTGAGGTGACCGTTTTGATCGACATCGGTTGTAAGGTTGTATGCGCCTCGTTCTTTGGGATAGAAGGCGATGTTCAGGACATTGAGTCCGTTGGCACTTGTATAGGTGTTTTGAGTCTTCTGTGGATAAAGCTCGCGTTCATAGACCTCACGAATGTAGTGACTGGAGAGTTGGTCGAGGTCGCTCTTGATGTGGCTTGGTGTAAGTGTACTGCTTCGACGTGTGAAGATGGGGTCAACGTAGTACCAGGCCAGCAAGGCTCGATTGTGTCCGTACTCAGCATTACTTGTTTGCTTGCTTTCTGGGAACATGCTTGGCGTACTCGACATACTCCAATATGTGGGTTGTGTCAGGCTGTTCTTGATGCTGCTGCTTTCGAAGTCGTCGAGATAGGAGGCATCGCCCTGAACACTATGATTCTGTCCGGCAATGAGTTGAGCGAACTCACCGTTAAAGGAGATGAGGCTGGGTTGTGTGCATTGGATGAGCGGCAGTTTGTCAATGATGTTTGTAAGCCATTGACTCTCCTTTTTCCAGCTGATATGGAAGCCCCACAAGGTGTTCTTCAGAGGCTCATTACCCATGCTGACCTTTGTGGTGAGGGGTTGCTCACTGAGGTGCATGATTGTACCGCCAACCGTGAAGTTCTTGTTGATTGCGTAATCCATGTTTATGCCAAACATCGTTTTTCGCTGCATGCCGTAGTTGTCGTTACTTTCTACGGAAGCGCTGATGTTGGTGCCTGAATCGATGAGGCTTTGATTGATGATGGTCACGCGCCCCATGTTGTAATCGACGGTGTAGTCGGTATTTTCTGTAAGTGTTGTACCTCCTGCGGTTACAATGACAGAGCCTCTTGCGATGTTGGTTACGCCCAGGTCGATTTCTCCTGCGTTGTTGCCTTTGTAGCGACCAGTCAGGAGGAACTTGTCGTGTTCGGAGATCTGTTTAGCGATGGTTTTGGTACTATCGTAGAGTTCACGGAAGCAATACTTATCGGCCAGAGCTGGGTCGTCAATCCATTTTGCGAGGTGTTCGCCAAAGGGTTCTGTTACGGGGAAGATGATGCGACCCTTGCTGATGGTGTAGCCTTCCACGAAGTCGAACTGTCCATTGGGGTGTGGATTGTTCTTTGCGTCGAGTCGGTCCAGGTTGAGGGCTCTCAGGAGGATGGTGCTCTTGAACCTTTCTTCTGGCAAATAGCTGAGATAGACGCCTGTTGAGTCACTTTGGTACTTGATGTCGAGTCGGAACTTGTCGGCCATCACTTTCTGTGTACCGAGGTAATAGACGTTCTTCATCATCAGGCGCCATGTGGGCAGGTTGGGGCTGCCTGAAGTGCCTTTCAGCAACTTGACGTAGAGTGCTTTGGAGTTGTCTGTAAGGTCGCTTGCGAACTCGCCCACCTGATAGGTTGTGCCCATATAGGTGTATTCATAGGCAACGGCCAGCACGTCGTCCACTTGCAGGGTGCTGGAGAGGCTGACATAACCCAGAGCGTTGTTGACGGTGTATTCGCTGCTGTTTAGCTTTCGTGCCGCTTGCAGTTTTTCGTAATCGATGCTTCCATGAAACTCGTTGCCTCCTGCAATACCGTCGAGGATTGTTGTGGCTTGCGAGATGTCTCGAGCGTCGGGATAATTATTGATGAGCGTCTCGTATTCCGTGTTGGAACGGTTGCTGGGGACGTCGATGCCTGTGCCTGTCCAAAGGTTGGTGTTGTAAATGTAGTTTGATTCGCCCAGGTCGGCCAGAGCGATGACGTTACGGTTGTTTTCGGTTCTGCCGCTTTTGTTTGTGACCCAAATCTCAACGCGTTTGATGTTGATGCCGCTCGAGATGGTGGGCAGCGACTCCATGTTTTTGTCGAACCTTTCGCGGAAGAAGTGGGAGAGGAAGAAGTGTCGGTTTTCTTCGTAGTTTGTTGCGCTGAACTCGAAGTTGGTGGTTTGTGAGCCGCCTTTGCTGTTGACGCTCGAGCTGGCACTCTTCTTCTGGCTCACTACCGTTTGGATTTTGAGTTTTCCGAACTGCACGTCTGTTCGTAGTCCGAAGAGGCTGCTCACGCCTGGTACGAGGCTGATGTTGCTTGGGAATGAGACGTTGCCAGCTTCGATGAGTTTGACGATTTCGTCTTCTTTGCCGTCGTATTTGAGTTTAAGGTTTTGAGCGTCGTAGTCGAAGGTTGCCTGAGTGTTGTAGTTCAGGTTCATGTTGATTTTGTCGCCCACCTTACCGTTGAGGCTGAGGTTGATTTTCTCGTCGAAGTCGAAGCCTATAGTCTTGCGGCGTGAAGCGGCCAGGGCTGGGTTGTTCACCTTCTTCGAGTTGATGCCTATCTTCAGTTCTGCGCTACCTTGAGTCTTGATTTGCACACCTCCAGGGCCGAAGATTTTCTCTGCTGGACCGAGGCTGAAGTGCATATCTGTGAAGTCGAACTTGTTCTTTCCTTCTGCTTCGAAAGCTTCGATGTTTTTCTGCCGCCAGTATTGTTGCATGGAGTTCTGCAGAGACCATTGCTGATACTCTTCTGGTGTCATCAGGACTGGTGCGTTCAGGAAGCTGGTGGCTGTGCCAAGTGTGAACCCTGAGCGGCCTGGGAGGATGCTTCCGGATGAGGCTCCTGCAGCTCCTGTCTGGGATGAGCTTGGGGTAGAGGTGCTTTGACTTCTGCCGCCAGAGCTTCTGCCAGTGCCTCCTCGTGTGCTTCCTGTGTTTCCCTTTGTGCCTCCAGTGCTTCTTCCTGACGTAGTGCCTGTGGCGTCACCGCCTTCCAGCGAGGTTCCGATGGTGTAGGTGTTGTCCTTTTCGTCGTAGATGACCTCGGTTTTCAGGTTGTCAGGGTCTTTCAAGTCGGCCGTCTTTTTGCGAAGGTTCTTGGTGTCTTCTGTGCCAGTCTTGCGGACAGAATAGCGCGGCTTGCCATCTGTAATGGTGTCGGCAGGAGCAGCCTCGTTGACCATTGCCCCCTGTCCATTGACAGTTGATGCCAGGAGTAAGTTGATACCCAGCAGAACTGATAAAACGAATATGACTTTTCGCGCGCTCATGTCTATATATTAACGTGCGTAGGCGTCCTTTTATTGTATATGTTGTTCTTTTTTCTTAATTTCTTAGTCTAATTCCCCTGTTTTTTCTCTTTTTTTTGTACCTTTGCGCCGCAAAAATGAAAAAAGCATGATTGAATACCTAAAAGGGAACCTTGCCGAACTGACTCCAGCGCTTGCAGTTGTCGAGTGTCATGGGGTGGGGTACGGCGTGAACATTTCTTTGAACACTTTCTCTGCCATTCAGGGCAAACAGGAGGTGAAGTTGTGGATTTCGGAATCGATTCGCGAGGATGCTTACCAGCTGTGGGGCTTTGGCACAAAGGCCGAGCGCGAACTTTTCCTCTTGCTGACCAGCGTGAGCGGCATCGGAGCAAGCATTGCCAGGGTGATTCTCTCCTCCCTGACCGTTCAGGAACTGGCTGGCATCATCAGCGAGGGCAACGATAAAGTGCTGAAGACGGTGAAGGGCGTAGGCCCAAAGATGGCTCAGCGCATCATTGTGGAGCTTCACGACAAAATCGGTTCCCTTGGCATTCAGGCTGCATCGCCCTCTGCATCGGCTGCTCCTGTGGTCAACAAGGAGGTTCTCGACGAAGCCGTTGCTGCCCTCTCGATGCTTGGATTCAGTCCTGCTCCAACCCATAAAGTCGTACAGAAAATTCTAACCGACGAGCCTGATGCACCGGTTGAACGCGTCATCAAGTTGGCTCTGAAAATGCTATAAAATATGCAACCTGACAACATTCTAGACCTTGCGATTAACACTTCGGTATATGCTGGCAGAGAAATCATGCGCATATACAACGACCCCTCTCAGGACTTCGGCATCGAGATGAAGGCCGACAACAGTCCGCTCACGCTTGCCGATAAGGCTTCGCACGACTGCATTGTAGAGCGTCTGAAGCCCTCCGGATATCCCATTCTCAGCGAGGAAGGGGCTCAGATTCCATACGAGGAGCGAAAGGACTGGCATCGTCTCTGGATTGTTGATCCCTTGGACGGCACAAAGGAGTTCATAAAGCGAAATGGCGAATTTACGGTCAACATTGCCCTCATCGAAGACGGAAAGCCCATTCTTGGCATCATTTTCGCGCCTACACTTGGTACTGTTTATGGCGGAATCGTAGGTTGGGGAGCACGTCGAGTGGAAGGGATAAATCTCGATTACCTTGATGTTCCCGTCACCCAGAGGAAGGAGCCTTTGACCTTCTATTCCCTGCCGCAACAGGCTTTGCTCGACCACGTTGGCCTGAAAGTTGTGGCCAGCCGTTCGCACATGAACCCAGAAACGGAGGAGTATATCGGCAAACTTCGCAAACTGAACCGCCATGTTGACCTTGTGAGCAAGGGAAGCAGTCTGAAAATGTGCCTTGTAGCCGAAGGAAGTGCCGATGTTTATCCGCGTTTTGCCCCCACAATGGAGTGGGACACTGCCGCAGGTGACGCCATTTGCCGTGCTTGTGGCAAGCAAGTCTTGGATTACAAGACGGGTTTGCCCCTCATTTATAACAAACCTGACCTCCACAATCCTTGGTTTATCGTAAAGTAACTGCCCCCTTAAAAATGCCCAATTCTTTCGATGAAATGGGCATTTTTTATTGAATTTCCTGTGAGATGCCGCCTTGTCAAGTTTGCAAAGGCCGGACTTCTCTTGTGAAGTTGATTGCTGCATGGCGATGCAGCAATTGCTTTGTCGCCATGCAGCAATTGCTTTGTCGCCATGCAGCAACGATTATCTCTGCAGGAATCGTGTAACCTAGCTGCACAAAAAGAGCGGCACAACGTCATGAACGATGTGCCGCCTCCTATAGAAACTTCAATTCTTTGACTTGTCGGTAGCCTTTACTCCACTTCGTTGCAATAGACGAGACCCATCTTGTCGTAGAGCTTCTTCAACTGAGGCAGACGCTTCTTCCAACCCTCGAAGTCCTTCTGCTCGGGCTTGCACCACTGCACTTCGCACATGCTGGCCAAGCGAGGCAACAACTGATAGAGGGCGTGCTCGGGATATGCCACCTGCTCGGTCCAGAGGTTGCCCTGATAGCCAAGGATGTAGTCGTCTTCCTCGTCGCTCAGTTCCTCAGGAACAAGGGGTTCGAAGCTGTAAATCTTGGAGCAGGAGACGATGTAGCTGTCGGTCGTGCGAGGTTGCTTGCCATAGTCCTTCAACTGCGGATGGTCGAGGTAGGCAAAGACGTTGGGGCTCATGATGACACGATGCTTCTGCTTGGCTGCTGCGACTCCGCCTTTGGTTCCTCGCCAAGACATCACGATGGCACCCTCGGACAGTCCGCCAGCCAGAATCTCGTCCCAGCCAATCAGGCTCCTTCCGCGAGAAGCGAGGAACTGCTCAATCTCGTGGTTAATGTAACTCTGGAGCTTGTTCTCGGCACTACGTCCGTCCTGACTGCCTCTGTCGTCGCCGCCTTCAACCTTGACAGTCTCGGTCGTCAAGCCCAGTTCCTTAATCTTTGCCTGACACTTGGGGCACTTCTGCCAACGTTCCTTCGGACATTCGTCGCCACCGATATGGATGTAGGGAGAGGGGAAGACGTCGCAAAGCTCTCCGAAGACGGTCTTCAGGAAGGTCAGCGTCTCAGGATTGCCGCCACAAAGCACATCGCGCATCACACCCCAATATGGAGCAACAGGGTACGGACCGCCTGTGCAACCCAGGTTGGGGAAGACGTGAAGAGCACTCTGCATGTGGCCGGGCATATCGATTTCAGGCACTACGTTGACGTAACGTTCAGCAGCATACTTGACCACATCGCGACACTCTTCCTGAGTATAGTAGCCGCCGTAAGGAATGTTGTCGTAGATGCGCATACGGCTGGGACCAATGACGGTCTTTTCGCGCACGCTACCCTTCACGGCAAGGTCGGGCAGAGCTTTCACTTCGAAGCGCCAGCCCTGGTCTTCTGTCAGATGCCAATGGAACTGGTTGCAGCCGTGCAAAGCCATCACGTCGATGTATTGCTTGACGAAATCGACAGAGAAGAAATGGCGGGCACAGTCGAGCATCACGCCACGATAGACGAAACGAGGCTGGTCGGTAATCTCCACAAAAGGAAACTCAATCTTCTTGGCGTCCTTCGTGACGGGCAGGCTTTTGCGAAGTGTCTGAGCCGCACGGAACAGGCCAACGGGCTTGTAGGCAGTAACGAGAATGCCGTCCTTGTCCACCTTCAAGGTGTAGCTCTCTTCCTGCTGGTCGGTCAAAGCAACTGGCTTTTTGCTCTTTTTGCCCTTAGGGGCGGCAGGAGAGACGAGACGCAACTTAATCTGAGCGCCTTTGTCGTCGGGAGTCAGCTGAAGGGTCAAGCCTGTAGCTTCCTTCGTCCATTCCTTCAGGAACTGCGCAATTCGCATGCATTCGGCATTGCTCTGGTCGTAGCTGATGCCTGTTCCGTTGGGGATTGCAAACAGCTGCGTTGTGTCCACCTTCACCTCTTTGGGCATAGGGATGATGTCGTAGCTGGCACGTTGAGCCGAAGCGTAAATCGTGAGTAATAAAAACGTGGTGAGAGATAATAACCTTTTCATCGTTAGTTTTAGTTTTGGAGTTAATAATTTGGTGCAAAGATATAAAATAATTCATAATTCATAATTCATAGTTCATAATAATTTATAAATTTGCAGCAAGAAAGCAATTTTATTGATGAAGAGAGTTATTATAGTATTGGCATATTGTCTAATGACAACTTCCATGAAAGCTGTCAGCTATTCTGTCAATCCCGAGCAAGTCGTTCAGCATTGGGACGGCTGGGGCGTATCACTATGCTGGTGGGCAGGACAATGTGGCAAGTGGGACGAGGAGAAGGTGGACGAAATCATCGATTGGTTGGTCAGTCCCGATGGTCTCAACTACTCGCATTTCCGCTATAACATAGGTGGCGGAGACGACCCTGAGAACCGCAATTGCGAGCTTCATCACATGGGCAAAGGCAAAGGCCTGCGAGCCGAAATGGAGGGGTTTAAGGACTTCACAGGCGACCAGTATCATTGGGAGCGCGATTCTGCCCAGCGCAGGATAATGCTCAAAATCAAGGAGAAGCGCCCTGATGCTGTGTTCGAAGCCTTCAGCAACTCCTGCCCTTACTATATGACTTATAGTGGTTGTGTCGCTGGCAATAAAGATGGCAGCAAGGATAACCTCAAGCCCGAATACTACGAGGAGTTCGCACATTATCTCGTGGACGTCTGCAAGCACTACAAAGAGGCTTACGGCATCGAGTTCAAGACGCTGGAACCCTTCAACGAATCGGCCACGAGTTATTGGTATCAGAACGGTTCGCAGGAAGGCTGCCACTTCGATTACTCCTCGCAAATTGCCTTCCTTCGCGTCCTCGCTCCCATCCTGCAAGCATCAGGGCTCAGCACCATCATTTCTGCTTCCGACGAGACCAGCGTGGAGCACTCCATCAAGGCTATTCAGGCTTATAAGCAAGCAGGCGTTTTGCCTCTTGTTGGACAATGGAACACCCACACCTATCAAGGTGATACGAAGCAGCGCATTCGCCTCTCTGCATTGGTTCGAGAAGCAGGGAAACCCTTCTGGATGAGCGAAACGGGTTCTGGCGGAAAGGGTCTCGAAGGCAACCTGAAGATGGCTCAACGCCTCTTCGACGACATCAGATATCTGCAGCCTGAAGCATGGTTCGACTGGCAATATATGGAGGAACGCAGCGACCAATGGTGCATGATTAACGGCAGTTTCCAAGGGCAGATTTATCGCAAGGTCAAGAACTACTTTGTTCGCCAGCAGTGCTCTCGTTTCATCAAGCGAGGTTACGACATCCTTCAGGCAGAATGTCCCCAGAGCCTCGCTGCCATCAGTCCCGCCCGCGACACATTAACATTGGTACTTTTGAACGAAGGCGAAGAGACGACTCACAACATTCAGATTCAAAAATCCAGGTTCAAGAAGGCAAAAGTTTATCGCACCTCGGCTTCCGAGGATTTGGCTGTGGTAAAGGATGGTTTCAGTCTCAAAAACAACACGCTCAGCATCGTTTTGCCCAAGCAATCCATCACAACTGTAGTGCTTAAGTAAAAAATTTTAGGTTTTTGCCTAAGGTATTCGAAAATAATCGTATCTTTAGACGGATTATGTGCTCTGATACGATGAAAAACTACATACGTTGTCTTCTCTCTCTCCTGTTCTTGCCTGCCTTTGCTTGGGCACAAGACACAGCAACACCCGAACTGTATATCAACGAGATTCAGGTCGCAAACTTCGACCAGTACTTAGATAATGCCAATTGCTATGGAGGTTGGATTGAGTTGTATAATCCTTCTTCTCAGATTGTTTCTCTAGGTAACCATTATCTGGTAGATGGGGAAAATGAGTACAAATTGCCAGCAGCAATAGGAAAAGTTCCTGCAGGTGGCTTCAAAGTGCTTTGGTTCGACCATTATTATTCGGAAGGCAATTATGGCTCTGGGGCAAGGTCTCAAATCCCATTTAAGTTGGATGTTGATGGCGGCACAATCAGTCTTCTAAACTCGGACAGAACAGTCATTTCCTCTGTTCCCTATCCCCCTTGTATCGCCCGATGCTCTTGGGCTCGAACCACAGATGGGGCAGAAGAATGGAGCTGGACAGGAGTACCTTCGCCCAGCAAGTCAAATAACGAAAGCACCTTTGCTACGTCTCGTCTTGAAGAACCAACCTTCACCATCGATTCCAAAGTCTTCACAGAGAGCTTCTGGACGCGAGTGAGGATTCCTTCTGGCTATACTTTACGCTATACTTTGGACGGAAGTGCTCCTACAGCCACTAATGGCGAGACGAGCACGAACGGTCTCTTTGAGATTACTTCCACAACGATTCTGCGCGTTTGTTTCCTGAAGGAAGGTTGGTTGCCGAGTCGGGTTGTAACACGCAGTTACATCTATCAGAACCACGACTATTACCTGCCGATTCTCTCTGTTGTCTCAGAACCGAAGAACTTCTTCGACGACAAAGTTGGCGTTTTCATTAAGGGTACCAACGGAATGAGCGGCAACGGTCAGAGCACCGCCTGCAATTGGAATATGGATTGGGAGCGGCCGGTAAATATGGAGTATCTGGTTCCTGTTAAGGACGAGAATGGCAACACCAGCTATTCTCTGGTGCTGAACCAAGAGATGGACTTGGAGATTTGTGGAGGCTACACGCGGGCTTACGGTGGTGCAACCTTCGATGGCAAAACCTGGGAGGCAAGAAGTTCGTTCCGCCTGAAGACAGATAAGAAGTATGAGGGCGTGAATGCGATTAGTTATCCCGTCTTCCCTTCGAAGCCTTACAATAAGTATCGTTGCTGGCAGGTTCGCAATGGTGGTAACGATACCTTCGCTCGCATCAAAGACCCCGCCATACAGATGATGGTAATCAAGAGCGGCTTCTATGTTGATTGCCAAGACTATCAGCCTGCTCACGTCTTCCTGAACGGCGATTATTACGGAATGCTCAACATTCGCGAGAGCAATAACAAGCACTTTGCCCTCAGCAACTACGGCATAGACTTCGACGATATGGACCAGTTCGACCTGAGTAATGCCAAGTACAATCAGAAGTTGGGTGATGACCAAGCTTGGCTGCAACTCCTGAATCTGGCAAGACAATTGTCTCAGAACAAGTCGGAGGAAACGTATAGGCAGATTTGTGACCTCCTTGACATAGACGAATATGTGAACTATATGGCTCTTGATTGCTATATTGGTCCTTCGGATTGGATAACGAACACAAACAATGTGAAGGGCTTCCGCAGTCGAACAGACGGCAAGTTCCACTTCGTCCTCTTCGACCTCGATTCTGCTTTTGGGAGTTCCAGTATGCTCACACAGGTTCTGAACACAGACCGTGGTGCAAATGTTGACGACCTCTTCTGCTACTTGATGACTTACGACCCATTCCGTCGTCAGTTCATGGATGCTTATTGCATCGTGGATGGCAGCATTTTCGAGCCCACTCGTTGTGAGGAGATTGTGCGAGAGATTTATCAGAACATCAGTCCAGCCTTATCGTTTGAAGGCTCCAGCTCGAACACAGGATTGATAAGTACCGTTCGCTCTGCCCATAACGGAGCCCGCATCACTACCCTCAAGAACTATTATGGAGTCAACTATGGCCTCTTTGCAAACATCTCCTCAAACATTCCTGAAGCGCGTCTCTCTGTGAATGGACAAGAGATTCCTACAGGCAAGTTCGAGGGCTATCTCTTTTCCTACAATGGTCAGCCCATAACGCTTTCAGCAAAAGCTCCTGCAGGTTATACCTTTAATGGCTGGATGTTGGAGAGCTCGGAGCTCATCAGTTCGACACTTGTTCCGAATGAGTCTGAATGGATGTACTACGACCAAGGCTCGATGGATGGCTTCGACTGGAAGGCTCTTTCCTTCGACGAGACTGCAAATGGCTGGCGAACAGGGACTGCTCCCTTTGGCTTTGCTAAAGAGGGCTACTTCATGCAGGAGAACTCTGCCACGAAACTCGATCCAGGTTCCGACACCAGGCGTCCCACTTACTACTTCCGCAAGACCTTCCATCTCGATTCTCCGCTTGCAGATGGCGATGTCCTTTCCTTCAACTATCAGGTGGATGATGGCATGATGCTTTACGTCAACGGACACGAGGTTGGCGGGTATTATGTTACCAGCGGCTCGTCGTATTCAGACTTTACTCAAGGAGGGCACGTTGAAGGGCAGAATCCTTATGTTGGCAGCTTTGTGATTCCTCACGAATATCTGCTTGTCGGCGAGAACCAGATAGCTGTAGAAGTGAAGAACTGTCATGGGACCAGCAGCGACATTTGGTTCGAAGGAAACCTGATGCTCGTTGGTAATGAGATGGGGGTTGCCTCAGCGAGCGAGAGTTTCGACCTCATGGAGAAATATAGTGCAGACAGTCGTATCGCCTTGAAAGCTATGTATGTTCCGATTACGGATGAGCGTCAACGTTGGGCTGCAGGTGCTTCACCTTTGCGAATCAACGAGGTCGATGTGGTCGGTAATATAAGCATAAATGATTATGGCAGGAAGTCGGATTGGGTCGAAATCTATAATACGACGGACCAAGACATTTCCCTCGAAGGCATTTATTTCAGCGATGATTCCAGCGACCCACAGAAGTTCCAGCTGAGTTCGGGCATTGTTCCTGCTCATGGCACACAGATAATCTGGTGCGACAAGCTGGAGCCCATCAGTCAGCTCCACGCTCCCTTCAAGCTCACGAATGCCGATGGAGCACGCGTTTGCATACAAGCTGCCGACGGTTCATGGGCGGACTGCCTGGAATACCTTACCCTCGATGGGTACAATACCTTCGGCAGGTATCCAGACGGAGCCAATATGTCAACCATTCTGAACCAGCCCACTATCAACAAGTCCAACAAGTTGGGGCTGTCTGACTTCAGTCTTCTTACAGACGACGACTGGTTGGGACCAGACAGAACCATCACAATCGACCTTGCTGAAGGCTGGAACTGGACCTCGCATAATATGGCAGAGAGTGTTGACAAGAGCCGATTCCTGACTGATGCTCTCCAGTTGCGTGGACAAACCCAGAGCCTCTTGTTCAGCGAGGAGAATGGCTGGCAAGGAACACTTAGCGCTCTTGAAGCGGCGAAGGGCTACAAGATCAGGATGCAAAAGGAAGCTTCTGTTACACTTCGAGGGCCGATTTATGATGTCAACACTCCAGTCGTCTTGCAGGCAGGATGGAACTGGATTGGCTGTCCTCTCTATAGTCCCACCACTTTGCAGGCTGCGCTTGCTCTCTACGACCCGCATGAAGGCGACAAAGTCGTTGGTCTCGATGCCTTTGCCACCTACGAGAACGGACGCTGGAACGGCTCGCTGAAGGCTCTCAGCCCAGGGCAGTCATACCTCTTCTATGCTGCTCAGTCGCAAACATTCTGCTGGCAAAGCCTCAGTTCCCCAAGTGCTCGTAAACGTCGTTATGCCCCAGCAGAAGCGACTGCGGCAGATGAAATGGTTAATGGTCAATGGTCAATGGTCAATAATATTCATGCTTATCCAGATGTGATGACCTTAGTGGCTCGTGTGGAAGCTGATGAGCAGGTCTCTCTCGACGGCACGTATTATGTCGGAGCCTTCTGTGGTGATACCCTGCGAGGCATTGGAGTTTTGGATGGTGACTTGCTCTATATGAACATTCATGGCGAAGGACCAGACCAACTTGTCTTCCGTCTGCTCGATGGCGAAGGCGAAGTCTATCATTCAGCAGGCTATGTCGTTTTTCAGGCTTGCAAGCAGTTGGGCACAGTACAGAATCCCTATCCGCTTTGGTTCTCGAGTCAGGATATCATAGACGAGATAAAGCCAGCCTTTGCTTCGTCCGATAAAGTTCGAGCCATTCAGTATTTCAATCTTTCGGGTCAGCAGATTGCCAAGCCAACTTCGGGCGTCTGCATCCGCAAGATTACTTATGAGGACGGAAGCGTCAAGGTGTCGAAATTGAAGTACTGACAGATTGAAATTTGGTTCGTAGCGGCCGCCGTGAATTCTTTTGGCGGGCGCTACGATTTCTTTTGGCGGGCGCCGTGAATATTTTTGGCGGCCGCTAAAACGTCAGGAGACACGTGAAGTCTCCCCTCGACACCAGTCAACTCTCCCAACTTGACACGTGAACCTGCCCAACTTAACACGTTAAGTTTGCAAAGATGGCACGTTAAGTTTAGCGACTTGACTGGGGGAATGTAGAAAAAAGGCGCGCGTAGTTCAAAATAATTCTTCATTCTTCATTCTTCATTCTTATTTTTTTTGTACCTTTGCACGCGATTTATAAATAATAAGGTAAAGAAGCAATGAACATTTCATACAAATGGCTTAAGGAATATGTCGATACAACCCTAAGCGCACAAGAGGTTGCTGATGCTCTCACAAGTGCTGGCCTCGAGGTTGATAGCGTGGAAGAAGTGCAGACCATCAAGGGTGGTTTGGAAGGTTTGTATGTGGCTGAAGTGCTGACTTGCGAGCCGCATCCAGACAGCGACCACATGCATGTTTGCACCGTCAATGTGGGTCAGGGCGAGCCTCTGCAGATTGTCTGCGGCGCTCCCAACGTCGCTGCCGGTCAGAAGGTTATTGCTGCCGTAGTTGGAACCAAGCTTTACGACGGCGACGAGTGCTTCACCATCAAGCGCAGCAAACTGCGTGGCGTGGAGAGCTTCGGAATGCTTTGTGCTGAGGACGAGATTGGCATCGGAAACGACCACAACGGCATCATCGTGCTTCCTCAGGAAGCTAGGGTCGGCACACCTGCTGCCGAATACTATCACGTTGAGAGCGATTGGCTGATTGAAGTCGATATCACACCCAACAGAGCAGACGCTTGCAGCCATTATGGTGTGGCTCGCGACCTCTATGCCTGGCTCGTTCAGAACGGCTACAAGACCAGTCTTCATCGTCCCGATTGCGAGAAGTTCAAGGTGGACGACGAGTCGCTGCCCATCAGCATCACCATCGACGACCCGAACCTCTGTCCTCGCTACGTTGGCGTTACTTTGACGGGCTGCGAGGTGAAGGAAAGTCCTGACTGGCTTCAGAACAAGCTTCGCACGATTGGCCTGCGTCCCATCAACAATATCGTGGATATCACGAACTTCATCATGATGGCTTACGGACAGCCTCTGCATTGCTTCGACGCAGATATGATTGAGGGCAAACAGGTAATCGTCAAGACTTTGCCAGAAGGCACTCCTTTCATAACGCTCGATGGCGTGGAGCATAAGCTCTCGAATCAAGACCTGGCCATCTGCAATGCTAAGGAGCCGATGTGTATTGCCGGCGTCTTCGGCGGAAAGGGTAGTGGTACGTACGACACGACTGTCAATGTCCTGCTCGAAAGCGCTTACTTCAATCCGACCAGCATCCGCAAGAGTGCGCGCCGTCACGGCTTGAGCACAGATGCAAGCTTCCGCTTCGAGCGTGGCATCGACCCCAACGGTCAGGTGTATGCCATCAAGCAGGCAGCCATCCTCGCAAAGGAACTGGCAGGCGCGAAGGTCAGCATGCAGATTGTGGATGTGCATCCAAAAGAGCTGCCTGACTTCAAGGTATCACTCAAATACGACTACGTGGATACCCTCATCGGCAAGCACATTCCCGAGGAAACCATCAAGAGCATCGTGACGAGTCTCGAGATGAAGATTGATAAGGAAACTGCCGAAGGTCTGGAACTCACGGTTCCCGCTTACAGAGTGGATGTGCAGCGTCCTTGCGATGTTGTGGAGGATATTCTTCGCATCTATGGATATAATAATGTAGAGATACCGACGACGCTCAAGAACAGCCTGACCACCAAGACAATTCACGATACGAGCCATAAGCTGCAGAACATTATTGCAGAGCAGCTCGTTGGTGGTGGCTTCCGTGAAATCCTCAATAACAGCCTGCAGCGTGGCGCATATTATGACGGCTTGGAGTCTTACAAGAGCGAGGAGTCTGTGAAGCTTCTCAATCCGCTCAGCCAAGACCTCAATGTGCTTCGCCAGACACTTCTCTTCGGAGGACTGGAGAGCATTGCTCGCAACATCAGTTATCGCAACACAGACCTGCGCTTCTTCGAGTATGGCAACTGCTATCGTTTCCAGGCAGAGAAGAAGTGTCCGGACATCATTCCTGGCGTGAGCAGCAGTCGCGACCCTGAGGTCATCAAGCATGTGCTCGATGCTTACAGCGAGGACTATCACCTCGGACTTTGGCTTACAGGCAAGCGCGTGCGTGGCAGTTGGGCTCATCCCGACGAGGACAGTTCGTTCGCCCAGCTCAAGGCTTATGTGATGAACATCTTCACCCGTCTTGGTGTTCCCTTCGGAATGCTTGTGTTTGGCGAAGGCAAGAGCGACATCTATAGTGCAAGCATCTGCATCGAGAACAGAGGCGGCAAGGTGCTCGCAGAGATGGGCATCGTGTCGAACAAGCTCACAAAGGCATTCGACATCGATTCTCCTGTCTATTTCGCCGACATCCGCTGGAACCAAATCCTGCGCATCATCCAGAAGCAGAACGTCACCTACACAGAGATAAGCAAGTTCCCAGCAGTAAGTCGCGACCTCGCTCTGCTGCTCGACAGCAATGTGCCTTTCGGCGAAGTGGAACGCATTGCCTATCAAACAGAGAAGAAGCTGCTCAAGGCAGTTAAGCTCTTCGACGTCTATGAAGGCAAGAATCTGCCCGAAGGCAAGAAGTCCTATGCTGTGAACTTCATCCTGCAGGACAACGAGAAGACGATGGGCGACAAGCAAATCGACGCCATCATGCAGAAACTCATCAACAACCTCAAGCAACAGCTTGGTGCTGAACTCAGATAGAAACAACATTAAATACTAAATACAATGGGAAGAGCATTTGAATATCGCAAAGCGACTAAACTGAAGAGATGGGGCCACATGGCTAAGACATTCACCCGCCTGGGCAAGCAGATTGCCATTGCCGTGAAGGCTGGCGGTCCTGAACCAGAAAACAACCCAGCATTGCGTAGCGTTATCGCTGTCTGCAAGCGCGAGAACATGCCGAAGGACAACATCGAGCGCGCCATCAAGAACGCGATGGGTAAGGACCAGAGTGATTACAAGAGTGTGACTTACGAAGGATACGGCCCTCACGGTGTTGCTGTCTTTGTTGATACGCTTACCGACAACACAACCCGCACTGTTGCCGACGTTCGCAGCGTCTTCAATAAGTTCTCAGGCAACATGGGAACAACTGGTTCGCTGGCTTTCCTCTTCGACCACAAGTGCGTGTTTACCTTCAAGAAGAAGGACGGCATGGACATGGACGACTTCATCCTCGACATGATTGACTGCGGTGTTGAGGAAGAATATGATGAGGAGTACGACGAGGAGAAGGACGTAACCACCATCACTATCTATGGCGAGCCGACCAGCTTCAATGCCATTCAGAAGAAACTCGAGGCAGATGGTTTCGAGGAAGTGGGCGGTGAGTTCACCTACATCCCCAACGACACGAAGGACGTAACTCCAGAGCAGCGAGAGACTATCAACAAGATGGTGGAGAAGCTCGAGGAATTCGATGACGTCCAGACCGTTTATACAAACATGAAGCCAGAGGAGTAAAATTTGGTCAAGAAGCTTTATGTTAATAAGAATAGCGTGCTCTTCTAACCAGAGGAGCACGCTTTGTTTATAAACTAGGCGTGTCTAATTGCCAAACTAGGCGTGCCTAATTTGCAAAACAGGCTGGGCTTGTTTTAGAACTTGTCTTCTTGTGGAGCGCTTTGAAGCCCTTCGAATGAGTCGTTTGTGCCGAGAGCGTTGGCAATCTTGTCGCTTTCTGCCATCTCTTCTGGCGTCATCTTCGGAGAGACATAGCGCCCACCCATATCGCTTTCTTGTGTGCCAGGAAGGGGAACTGATGATTCGAGGTCGGAGAAGCGGGCAAACTCGCTGCGGAATGCTAGCTTGATGTCGCCAACGGAACCGTTGCGGTGCTTAGCGATAATGAACATTGCCTTTCCTCGCCAGTCATAGCCCTTGTCATCCTGAAATAGCTTGTAGTACTCGGGACGATGGATGAAGCAAACGATGTCGGCGTCCTGTTCGATGGCACCCGACTCACGCAAGTCACTCAGCACGGGTTGCTTGTTGTCGAATCCTTCACGGCTTTCTACGCCATGTTCAGTCCGCTTGCCTGCATCAGTTGCAGATAGTCAATCATGATGGCTTTGATGCCATACTCGCGAACCAATCGACGTGCCTTTGTTTGAAGCTCGAAGACGCTGAGCGATGGTGTGTCGTCAATGTAGATAGGTGCATTGTAAAGCTGTCGTACGCGCTTGTCGAGCTGTCCCCATTCGTATGGCAACAACTGTCCGCTGCGAAGCTTCTCGCCGCTTAGCTCGCTGACGTTGACCATGAGTCGCTGTACAAGTTGCTGGTTGCTCATCTCGAGGCTGAACATCGCACAAGGAATCTTGTAGTCAACAGCCATGCGTTTTATCATGGAGAGCGCAAAGGCTGTCTTACCCATAGATGGGCGAGCTGCGATGATGATGAGGTCGCTGTTTTGCCATCCGTTCGTAATCTTGTCCAGTTCTTGGAAACCTGTTGGCAGTCCGCTCAGTCCGCCTTCCTTGGCTTGTGCCTTCTGGATGAGTTCATAAACCTGGCTGATGATAGGATCGATCTGTGTGAAGTCCTTCTTCATGTTCTTCTGTGCGATGGAGAAGAGCGTGCTCTCAGCTTCTTGCATCAGGTCGGCAACATCGATTGTAGCATCAAAAGCTTTTGTCTGAACAAGACTGGCAAAGGTGATGAGCTGACGTTGCAGGGACTTCTGGGCGATTATCTTGGCGTGATATTCGATATGGGCAGAACTGGCGACTTGTGTATTGATTTGCATCAGATAGACCTCGCCACCTGCAGCTTCGAGGTTGTCTGTGCTCTCAAGCTGGTTAATGACAGTCATGATGTCGACAGGCTTTTGCTCAGCGTTAAGCGTCTGTATAGCCTGATAGATGAGTTGGTGACGATGGTCGTAGAAGCTCTCAGGCTTGAGCAGTTCTGCAACTAAGCCATACGATTCCTGTTCCACCATGAGTGCACCCAGCACAGCCACCTCCATATCGAGGCTTTGCGGCTGCTTGTGCCCATATTGGTCAACCTGAGGCACTTCCACAATCTTTGTTGTGCCCGAATGCTTTTTTCTTGATGTCTCTGCCATATCTTTGTTTTGTCTTGTTTCAGCCAATTGCCTTGCAAAGATACATAAAAAACTTGAATTACGTATTTGCTTGGGAAAGAATTTTCATTAAGACAGCACACATTGTTATAATAAAAAGACAGCCCCCATGAAGGGAGCTGCCTTTTTCTATAGATTTAGGAGCGAGGTCTTATTCCTCTTCCCAAATGTCCCAAGTTGTTTCTTCCTTTGTCAGAGCGCTGCCACCATCTACGGTGTCGTCGCTGATGGGAAGACTCTCAGCCAGCATCTGTGCTGCCATTGCCAACTCAACCTGCATTGCAGGAATTAAATATGTTTTCTTCATTAGAACAGAACTTTTTTACCATTAATAATGTTGATGCCCTTCTGCATCTTCTGGATGCGCTGACCTGCAATGTTGTAAATAGCATCGTTAGCGTTAAGGTTAGCGTCAACGCCACTGATGCCAGTTGCATCGTCGCCGTCGAAGTAGAATGCCTTCACGCCGCTTGCGCTCTGATAGTATGCCTTGCCTGCAGCGATTGTGCCAGTAGCCTTGTAGAAGCCAACCTTGCCGTCAACCTTAGCAAGAACGTACATTGTGCCGTCTGCCTCGGTAGCAGCAGTTGTACCCTTCAGGTCGTTTGCAATATTGATGGCAGGAAGGTCAGCAGCAAGCTTGTTGTAGTATGTACCCTTCAGGACAACAGCATTGCCGGCAGGAACCTCGACTCCAATTTCGCTGAGGTCGAGCCATGTGTTGTTGAGAACAGCTGCATAAGCCTTCACGTCACCATTCAGTTCGTAGCCTGTTGTGGCGTCGTAAAGAGTTGCATAACCAGCTTCGCCTACATAGCTAACAGGTGCGTTTCCGAATACGGGATGAGTGTCTGTGCCAATGAGTTGGCTGAATGCAGCACCAAGCTTGTAAGCCAGTTCACCGCTTGCAAGCATGTTGTCTGTAATCTTTGTGGGACCCCAGTTAAGATCCTTGTCGCAGAAGTTGTTTGTCAATGTGCAACCATTGGGGAAACGTCCGAAGCCATCACAATTGGTGGTTTCACCAATAGCGTAGCAGTTTTCAACTACAGCACCGTCGCCACTCCAACCAGTGAGCTGACCGTTCTCACTGTTACCTTTAATAGCACCTGTGCTGTAGCAGTTGGTCATGTAGAGTTTAGCATAACTACCATTCAGCATATTTACGCCCAGAATGCCGCCTACGTTGTTGCCGCGACCTGTGATGCTAGCCTCGTTGCCAAGGCATTCCAGACGAACTTCGCCATCCTGAGAATGCCAGATTTCACCTACGATGCCGACATGAGCATTACCTGTGAGAGAGCAGGAGTTGTCGAGTGTGAAGTTCTTGATGACTGCACCTTCTGAAATTACGCCGAACACACCAACTTCGTTCTTGTCAAGATCAGCGACGAGGTTCTTTATCTTGTAACCTTGTCCGTCGAATGTGCCAGCATAGCGTGTGTTGCCTTGTCCCCAAAGACCGCCAATAGGAGCAAAGTCCTTCACACCAGTGAAGTCGATGTCGTTCATCAGGCGAGCATTCACAGGAGCGTTGCAGTCTGCATTTGCTGTAAGATTGTGTACGTTACGATAGTCCTTAATCATTGCAGCGAACCAACGCATCTGCTTGTTGTCAGAGATTTCATAGTATCCGTCAGTGGCAGGTGTCATATAATCAGCTACATATTCCACCATTGCTTTGCAGACTGTACAGAAACCGTTATCAATAATATGAGAATCGTGTTGCTCTTCGTTAACATTTGCATAGACAACAGTTCCCATTGGGGTACCTCCACAGTCGAAATGCGCGTTGGCATATACTTGGCTATGACCGCCAACAGAGAAGGGAACAGGAATTTCATCTGTGCCAATAGTTTGATACCATGCAATTGCAGATTGGTCACCATTTAACTTATAACAGAGTTCGCCACTTGCAACTGTAGATCTGGCTATCTTATTACCTTGTATATAGAAATCAGCTCCATTTGCATCATAGCAGTTAGTAGCAGACACAGCGCCATCGTTGCGATAAAGGCTTCTGTTACCATCCATGTTATAAATGTCACCAATATTCCAACAGTTGGTGAAGGTGGTTCCACTCTGTGTCCAACCTGCAAAGGCAGCACATTGTCCGTCCTGACCATGCACCTCACCAGTATTAGCACAGTTCGTGGCAAGAATCTTTTTGCCATCAGTTGCGCAGCCGACGAGACCGGCAGCGTTAGCATCAGTGTTGCCTGTTGCTTCGACACGTGCTCGGTTGATAACATTCTTAAGTGTGACATCGCCATTGCGGTCTCGTGCGAATCCGATGATACCACCTATTTTAGCTACACCCTTAAATGAGCTATTAGTGCCAATCACCAGATCATGAATGTATGCAACATCTGCATAGCAGAAAAGTCCAATACTACTATAGTTGCTGTTTACAATGGCATAATCAATGGTATGAGTGCCACCATCGAATTCTCCCTTAAACTTGTGCTTGTCAGAAGCCATTGGGGTGAAGGTCTTTCCTTGGAAACTGAGGTCGGCAGTAAGGCGAGCCTTTGATGTGTTTGTCTCATCAGTGGCTATGTATGCTGCAAACCAGTAATAATCATTTACAGATGAAATCAGATAGAAATCTCCATCCTTCGAAGGCTCAGTCAGTTTATCTGCTTTAATTTTTTTTGTGCTGATATTGAAGCTGACGAGGTACATGCCTTCTTCTGCAACGCAGAACTTGTTGTCTCCGTTGCTATCTGTAGAGAGGTCTGACCAATCAGAGGTCAATACTGTTCCCTGAGAAGGCGCCCAAAAGCCTCCCCATTCATTGGCTCCATTTGGAATCTTAAAACGGCCATTGTCGCCCTCGCCAACTGTCAACTTGACGGCTGCTGCCCAAGTTGTTCCGTCTGCTGAGTAAGCGCGTACTGCACTTCTTTGCCATTCACCGGCATTCCAACCACTCTCGGTACAGCCACCGACGAGGTAATACTCATCTGCATACATGCTAATGCAGCAAGTAAGCGCCATGATAAGAGCTAATACTTTTTTCATTGTTGTTTTTGTTAATTAATGGATAAAAAATATTTAAAGTTTGCTTTATTGTACATATTGAACTGCAAAGGTACGCATTATTTATATATTTATATATAATTTTTGCAGAAAATAAGCATTATTGTAATCAAATGGATAAAATAAAGGGACGTTTGTGGACGTCCCTGATATATATTGCAAAGTTAACGTGCGAAGTTGTTCAAGTTAACGTGCGAACTTTGCAAACTTAACGTGCGAAGTTGTTCAAGTTAACGTGCGAACTTTGCAAACTTAACGTGTGAAGTTGGCGAACTTGACTGGCGTCGAGCTAAAGCTTGACTGCAGTAGTTTTATTCCATCACATCCTTCGTTCCGCCAGTTGTCTGGAAGAAGGTGACTTGAGTGTTGGTTTTCTTGTCGAAGAGTGTGTTGGAAAGTATATCGACAATGCCGAATTGAGCTATCGGAGTCTCCATGCTGACGAACTCCTGACCGTTATATGTGACGTTTATTTTTGCTCTGGCTGGGATGTTGTAGTAAACGCCATGATCCATCTTGGCACGTTTCTTTGCTGCCTCTTCGGATGGTACAATTGTGGGGATGGTCTCGAGAACCTTGATGGAAACTATGACTGGTTCGCCTGCTAGGTTGTCAGCATCCAGCACTCCAAGCTTCCCAGAGAAGCGGAAAAGTATGTCGCGACTGGTCTCTTGCTGTGGGTCGTAGAAGAAGGAGAAGACTTCTGTGTCGGTTTGTGTAGTGCCGCTGAAGAGCGATTCGAGTACTGAAGCCTGTTTGTCGAGCTGGTCGAGCATAAGTTTCAGCTGAGCTCCATCCTTGGGGGTGTTCTCTGCTTCACCACGAATCAGGGCATTCTTGCTGTCACGAATGTCGTAGATTTCCTGAGCGCAGAGTTCTGCCATCTTAGCTGTGCTGCCTGCTGCAAGTATTTCCTGCGTCATATACGAACGGGGATTCTCGGGAGCTTGTCCTTTTTCTGGTTTTGGAAGGTCTGGCAGGAACGATTCGTTGGCGTCGCAATTGATGCTCAATAGAAGTCCGTCGCGACTAAGGCCAACCAGTGGTGCTACAGTCTTGCTCTTGATTTTGATGCTGTAAGCCTTGTTCTTGTCTGGTTTTCCGTATGGCTCAAAGGTTATGCTCTTCAGGTTCCACTTGACGCTTTCTTCCGTAGGAACGTTTTGCAGACGAAGATAGCGGTCGGCATACTTGTTGAAGTCGCCAGGACGGGTTGTTGTCTTCTCTGCAATAACGGTGACGCGGAAAGCGGTTCTCGGCAAGTAATAGGTAACGCCTTCGAGGGTGCTGCCTGGCACGAAAGGTTCTACCTCTGTCTGTGCCATTATTGACAACGGACAACAGACGACGGACAGCAGACCAAAGATGGTGGATAAAATAAAGATGCTCTGTCTCATATCTTATTCTCTTAATTTCTTAACTCATTTATGTCTGTTCGCACGTTGGCGACGGATGTCAGCTTTCTTTTTTGCTGCTCCGCTACCGTGTGCTCCTGTGATGTATTGTTTCTTCTTGGCTTTGGTCTTGACCTTAGCCTCTTCTTTCTTTGGCCCGCCTTTCGCGCCGCCTTTGAAAGTAATGCCGCTCAGGATAACAGCATCTATGTCATCTCCTCCATGACCCCCTCTAACTCCCCCGTGAGGGGGAGAACTAAGGAGTGAGGAGCTATCTTGTGGTTTATTCTTCATTTAGTTTCTGCTCTATAGTTTTAATTACTTTGTCAGTTTGGGAAATAACTTCATCATTTGTAAAGCGAATTAGCTTAAAGCCAAAAGATTCAAGGCGTTCTGTGCGACCTTCATCATATTGTTGTTGTTCATATTCGGAATGATATGCGCCATCTACTTCAATGATAAGTTTTGACTCCAATGAAACGAAATCTACTATATAGTCTGCAATAATGTATTGCCTGAAAAACTTTGTTTTTAATTGTCTATCCCTTATGTTTTCCCATAGAATTGCTTCTGCATCAGTAGGATTCTTCCTATTCTCACGAGCCCAATCCTTCAAAAAGGAGTAACTGTCACTTGCTGCCCATTTCAATTCGTCATTCATTGGTCTTCCTGCATTCTTAGTTCTCCCCCTCACGGGGGAGTTAGAGGGGGTCTAATGATGGAACAGTCTTACACCAGTGAAGGCCATTGCGATTCCGTATTTGTCGCAAGTCATGATGACGTGGTCGTCACGAACGCTGCCACCGGCTTGAGCAATATATTCCACACCGCTCTTGTGGGCTCGCTCCACGTTGTCGCCAAAGGGGAAGAATGCATCACTGCCAAGGCTGACTTTTGTGTTCTTGGCAATCCATTCTTTCTTCTCTTCGCGGCTGAGAGGCTCAGGCTTTTCTGTGAAGAACTTCTGCCATTCGCCCTCGGCAAGAACGTCCATGTAATCGTCGCTGATATAGACGTCGATTGTGTTGTCTCTGTCAGCACGACGAATGCCTGGAATGAAGGGTAGAGCCATTACTTTGGGATTCTGACGGAGCCACCAAATGTCGGCTTTGCTTCCTGCCAGACGTGTGCAATGGATGCGGCTCTGCTGACCTGCACCAATACCGATTGCCTGGCCGTCTTTAACGTAGCAAACGCTGTTGCTTTGGGTGTATTTAAGTGTAATGAGTGCAATGATGAGGTCGCGACGAGCATCTTCGGGGAAGTGCTTGTTGGCTGTGGGAATGTTCTCGAAGAGAGCAGGGTCGTCCAGCTTCACCTCGTTTCTGCCTTGCTCGAAGGTGACGCCAAACACTTGCTTGCGTTCGATGGGAGCAGGAACATAATTGGGGTCAATCTTGATGATGTTGTAGGTGCCTTTACGTTTCTCACGCAATATCTGCAGAGCTTCCTCGGTAAAGTCGGGGGCAATGACGCCGTCGCTCACTTCTCGTTTGATGATGAGAGCTGTTGCTTCGTCGCAAGTATCGCTCAGGGCAATAAAGTCACCATAGCTGCTCATGCGGTCTGCACCACGAGCACGGGCATAGGCACAGGCGATGGGGCTGAGGGGAACCTTGATGTCGTCCACGAAATAGATGCGAGCCAAAGTGTCGCTTAGTGGCAGTCCGACTGCAGCTCCTGCGGGGGAGACGTGCTTAAAGCTGGCTGCTGCAGGGAGTCCTGTTGCTGCCTTGAGTTCCTTGACGAGTTGCCAGCTGTTCAGCGCATCGAGGAAGTTGATGTATCCTGGTCTTCCGCCCAGCACTTCGATAGGCAGTTCGCCTTCTTCCATGAAGATGCGTGAGGGCTTTTGGTTGGGGTTGCAGCCATATTTGAGCTGCAGTTCTTTCTGTGCCATATTGCGTGTTATATTATTTAGTAATGTTCATGCGCACGAGCTTTTGCTCTGAGTTGATAAGGGCGTTGACGTGATAGATGTTTGCTGAGGGCTGATTGGTGTCGCTACGACTGATTGTCTCTTGCAGGTTGACTTCTACAGCGAAACCGGTGTTGCCGTCTGGGAGTGTCTCTTTGTGAACATCCATCTTCTGTCCGATAGCATAATGAAGTCCGATGACGTCGTTAGCCATCTTCTCTTTTGCATATTCGATGATGGCTTCCGCGTCGGCATTTTGCTTGCCACAGAAGTTCATCATTGTGTCTGGAATGGCTGCTTTTGCTGCTTCAATGTCTTGATTTGCAATGGCTTTCGAGAAGAAGCTCTCGAGTGTGCCACGAATCATGGCTTTTTCTTCTGGTGTCACTTTCGAGAGGAGCAGGTTGTTCTTCACCTCTGAAGCGTTATCGACAAATCGTCCGGAAGGGTGCTTTGCCAGGTAATCCGTGATGGCGTCTTCGTTTCCGATAGCCAGCGCTTCATTCCAATCGATGGAGTCGAGCATATCTTCCAAAGTTCGTCCACGAAGGGAGTTGGGATGCTTTTGCTGGAAGAGTGAGATGCTCGAACGGTTGATGCCTTTCAGGAGCTGCTTCCAGTCTTCTGCTTCTGCCTGAAGGACAAGCATCCGCTCGTTTATTTCGTCGAAGTGCTTGCTGTCGGGGTAGTCGATGAGGAACTGCTGATAGAACTCAGGATTGGTGACGCCTTCCAGACGCTCGTAGTCTTCCTGTTCCTTTTGTTCCATTCTGTGCTGGTTGTAGAAGTAGTAACCTGTGCAGAGCAGAATGAGACAGATGACTATGCCGATGATGGCAGGACCTTTCGACTTGTGTGGCTTTTTCTTCTTTTTGACGGGTTTTGCTTGAGGCTCAGCTGCTTGAGGTTGAGGCTCTTGCTTTGTTGCGACGGGTTCCAGTTTTGCTCCACATTCAGGGCATTTGCCTTGGGTTTGGAGGCAATAGCTTCCGCAACTGGGACATTTCCTCAGGTTGCCAGAGATGTTTGTGCCACAATGCGGACAAGTGCCAGCCATTGTGGAGACTTGGCCACGACATTCAGGACATTTGATGATGCTCACCTTATATATAATTTATAATTCACAATAATATGAATCCTTTTTAATGGCACAAAGGGACACAGGCTTTTTACGGCCGTGCCCCTTTGCTTCGCATATGAAAGTAAAACTTACTCTTCAGTCTTCTCCTCTTCTGCTGGAGCCTCGGCCTCTTCTTCGGCGAGAGTTTCCTCTACGACGGGAGCTTCCTCCTCAGCAGGAGTTTCTTCTTTTCTTGCCTTTCTGGGCTTCTTCTCTGCGGGAGCTTCCTCGGCAGGAGTCTCAGGCTTGTCCATTTCGACTGTTACGGTGAAGGGAACCTGAGCAGCCACTTCCTTGTGAAGCTTAACTACTGCGACATATTCGCCAGCAGCCTTAACGTCCTTGACGGCGATAATCTTGCGGTCGATGTCGAAGCCGAGCTTCTGGAGTTCTTCTGCAACCTGTACATTGTTCACGCTGCCATAGATGACACCGGTGCTGCTTGCCTTTGCGTTGATGGTCAGGCTTACTGCGTTCAGCTTCTCTGCGAGAGCCTCAGCCTCAGCCTTGATCTTAGCGAGCTTGACAGCCTTCTGCTTGAGTTCCTCGGCGAGGACTTTCTTAGCGCTTTCGCTAGCGATAACGCCCTTGCCCTGGGGAATCAGATAGTTGCGGCCGTAGCCAGCCTTAACGTTCACGATGTCGTTCTTGTAACCGAGTCCGATTACGTCTTCTTTCAGTATAATTTCCATAATCTTCCTCCTTACTTTACTTCATCAAATCGGTTACGAAAGGCAGCAGAGCGAGGTGACGGGCACGCTTAACGGCCTGAGCGACACGACGCTGATACTTGAGGGAAGTGCCTGTGATGCGGCGGGGCAGAATCTTACCCTGCTCGTTGAGGAACTTCTTCAGGAATTCGGGGTCCTTGTAGTCAATGTACTTGATACCGCTCTTCTTGAAACGGCAGTACTTCTTCTTCTTGACGTCAATAGCGGGAGCGGTCAAGTAGCGGATTTCTGATTGCTGTGCCATGTGTTATGCCTCCTCCACTTTAGGTTGTTTGTTACCTCTTCTCTTGGCTGCGTACTCGGCTGCGTACTTCTCCATCTTAACGGTAAGATAGCGGAGCACCTTTTCGTCGCGACGGTACTGGGTCTCGAGAGTCTTAATTGTCTCAGGAGCTGCATTGAACTCAATGAGCTCGTAGAATCCTGTTGTCTTCTTGTCGATGGGGTAGGCAAGTTTCTTCAGGCCCCAGTTCTCTTCGCTGATGATTTCTGCACCAGCCTGTGTGAGGACGCCTTTGAACTTTTCTACCGTTTCCTTCATCTGTTCATCAGACAAAACGGGAGTCAAAATGAAAACGGTTTCGTATTGGTTCATAATACGTTAAATAAGTTAATAAATAATGTTCTGCTTGTTAAAGCGCGGCAAAGGTACGGCTTTTTTCTGGAACAGCCAAACATTTTCCTTAATTTTCTTTCGTTACTTGCATTTTTTTCTCTATCTTTGCAGCATCAACGATAATATGAAGTCCTATGAAAAGATTGTTTTTCTGCCTCGTGGCAATGATGGGCGTGCTGACCCTCTCGGCACAATTTGAGAACGAAGTCATCAACAACATCATGGCGCGTCGTTCTGTGCGCAAGTACCTGGACAAGCCTGTCGAGCACGCCAAACTGGAGGCTGTTGCCCAAGCCGGCATCAACGCTCCGAGCGCGAGGAACTGGCAGTATTGGGCAGTCAGGATTATCGAGGACCAGAAGCTCATTAATGATGTGAGCGAGGTCTATAAGCAGTCGAACCCCGATGCTGTGAGCCGCGACCCGAACTTCAAGAATATGTTCCGTAATGCGCCAAACCTGATTTGCGTCTGCGCTCCGAAGGACGGAGGCTTCGACCTCGACGCAGGACTGCTGGGCGAGAATATGATGCTGGCAGCTCAGTCATTAGGCCTCGGCACCTGCATCCAGACGGGACCGGTTCGTTTCCTCCTCACGAACGAGAAAGCGAAGTTCTTCCTCGACCGCCTCGACATCCCTGAAGGCTATAAGTTGCTCTATGTCATTGCAATAGGCTATCCCGACGAGAAGCCCGATGCCCGTCCTCGTGACGCTTCGAAGGTGAAATTCATCAGTGGCGAAACTTCGAAGGAAACAAGCGAGGACGACGGACTATTTATTGATTATTTCGAGAATGCACAGTTCCCGGGTGGCGACAAAGCGTGCATGAAATGGCTTCAGGAGCATATAAAATACCCCGAAGGCTATACTTCCAACCAGCCTCAAGGGAAAGTCGTCGTCAGTTTCATCGTTGAAAAGGACGGTTCGCTCGATAGCATAATGGTGAAAAGTTCACCCGATCCTTTGCTTTCCGAAGAGGCTATTCGTGTCGTGAGGGAAATGCCGAAATGGAAACCGGCACATCAATATTTTCCTCCACCACGGCAAGGGAGCGAGGCTGTACGTGCGCGCTATTTCCTTCCCATAATCTTCAGGCAACATTAAACAGGGATAATCTCCTTCCTTAATGTGTCCGAAGGTCAGCCCTTTCGTTTCGGATTCTTTGGGAACCAGCCTTTCTCCACGCGTTCTTTTTGCTTGAAGAGTTCGCCGATGCCCCAGAGCGCAGAGGCTCCGAACACGCCCAGGAACGACGAGAGATAGATGTTTGGCGTGAACAGCGCAGCCACGATGCAAACGATGCCCACCACGAGATAGAGAATCCAAGGGCGCGTGCCCCAGTAGTATTCGGTTTTGATGACGAGCGGATGCCAGATTCCGATGGTCAGAAACGTCATTACAGCAATGGAAATACCAGTGAAATACATGTCAGAGTCTAATTTTCGGCTGCAAAATTACGAATAAGCGAGCGAAATACCAAATTTATTTGGGCATTTCCGAGCGAAAGTAACTAAGACCGCAGGTCAAAGTTCTTCGTTTTCACTCAGGCGGCATAGCCGGAGTCCGAATAAGCGAGCGAAAGCACCAAACACATACAACAATCCCCACTGCAGAGAAATGCTGCAGCGGGGAGTTGGTTTGCTAGTAAGGATTGTGATTTACTTTACCAAGATTTTCTTGCTGTTGATGATATTGATGCCCTTTTGCAACTTGTTCAAGCGTTGGCCTGCCAGGTTGTAAACCTTGTCGTCCTCCACTTTCTTGTCTGCCTTTATATCGCTTATGCCGTCTGGATCTATAAGCCATGCGATATCCGACGCGGTACGAATTGGAAGTCAACAGCCGAATTGTAAAGTGAGTAAGGTATTTCTGTAAGAGATTCATCCGAGGCGAGGTCGAAGGAGTAGTCCATACCAGAGAAGGTGTATATCTCTGGACCATTACCATTGTCGACGAAGACGCTATAACTCAGCAGTTCAGGATCGAGGAGCCCGCCATCGGTATCCTTTGTGGGCAAAGTGAAGAATAACCTACTGAAACCAGACTGGTCTCCGCAGTCATACCATTCGTCAACGGTAGGAGCGGCAGGAATGGCGGAAGTGGCATTATAGATGAAGGCATAGGGTAATGTGTTTCCTTCTGCATCTACCTTGGGATACTCAATTGCCGCCCAGCTCTTGTCGTCATCATACATGAGATACATGCCCGTTGCATTATACCAATCCGGGTAGCTTTCATTCGTGTTCCCCACAGCATTCAGCAGATACAAATTGTCGCCATCAACAAGGAATTCAATTGCTTCAACACTCATGTCGACGGTTGGGGTGAATTCGTAGTCTGGTTCTTCTGTTCCAGAATTAGCCACTTGAACCATTTCGGTTGAGCCCCAATAGAGTTGTATGCCATAAACGTTCCAATCATTCCAATACAGGTACTGGCCTGTAGGAATAGAGATGATGCCGGTTGTTTCGTCGTAAGTACCCTCTACCCATGCGTCATAACTCCGGTAGTACCATGATGGGTTCTTAATGTAAACCTGTCCTTCCGGCCCATATGCAACGTAGAATTTGCCATCCGCTTCGACGGGATAGTTATTGAAGTTGCCGTAACATAAACTGTTGCGCTGATAAGTGACAATCGTATAATCGGAGGGTATTTCTGTAATTGGGGTTGGAGGATTCTCGTAAGTGACGTGAACATAGATTGTAACGCTATTGTCAGGCATCACAAACGAACATATTACTGTCCCGTCTTCCAAAGTAGATTGGGTTGTGCCCTGGTAGTAGCCATTGCTATTATTCACAACGTATATGCTGTGAATCTTAGTTCCTTCATTCACTTTAATCGAGAATTCAACCGTTGTGCCTGCTGATGCTTCGTTGGGGCAAGTCACTTCGGCTGGGAGTCCGCTATTATTGAGAGTTATTGCATATGGCGCATCTCCATCTATGAAGGGTGTGTCCGTGATGGAGCCGCCGAAGGTGCCATCCACTCTGTCGTAAAGTCCCACAACATCATTCTTCTTTGCAGGGAGGAATTCGTGAACCAGGACGTCGTCCTCATAGATTTTGCAACCGTAGAGTTTCACGACGGATCTGCTTTGGTCAGCCTGAATAGCACTACCAGGCTCGCTTGAAGTGTTGATGTCGAAGAGGAACATAGGTGTCTGGCCTTCGTCTGCTGTGCCTGTTGTTGTCACGCTTCCGGCTTCTTCGCTAGGATTGTTTGCCCTGTACCAGGTTGCGGTCTGCCCAGAAGCGACAACCTTGATGCGCTCGTTATAGACGAACTCCTGATCGTCCGACGTCTCGGCTCCAGAACGGCTGAAGCATGCTTTATTATTATTGCCAAAGCGCGTGAAGAGGGCGA
Organism: uncultured Bacteroidales bacterium; assembly: GCA_902770725.1. Lineage (GTDB taxonomy): Bacteria > Bacteroidota > Bacteroidia > Bacteroidales > Bacteroidaceae > Physcousia. Next base: position 32,433 of record CACXUA010000028.1, read on the forward strand.
AAGAGTTGTGGTTGTAGTCGCCCAGACGCGCTCCGAACAGAGCCTCGTAGCCGCGGCTGAGGTCGCGAATCACCTTGCAGTCCAGCTCCATAACCGTGTTCGCTTTGTGAATGTAGTTCGTATTGAAGGCCTGATTGCCATCCGTGCGGATACTGTTCAGCAGGGTAATGTCGGAAGGGGAACCGTTGAATGCACCGCATCTTGTGCAATATCCGTCCGAGCCCCAGTCGTGTCCGAGAGCGGGGATTTCATCGCCATCTTCTTGCAAACCACAGCGTTGGCAGGTATGGCTCTGGAGGCCAGCTTCCGTGCAAGTGGGTTCGACTCCTACCTCCCATTCGCCCCATTCGTGTCCAAGAGCGGGGATTGGTTCGCCAGTTTCTTGCAAACCACAGCGTTGGCAGGTATGGGATTGGAGGCCTGTTTCCGTGCAGGTAGGTTCGAGCGAAGTCTCCCATTCGCCCCAGTCGTGTCCGAGAGCAGGGATTTCATCGCCCAGTTCTTCCAGACCGCAGAATTGGCAGGTATGGGCCAGACGGCCAGTTTCCGTACAACTGGGTTCGAGCGAAGTCGTCCATGGACCCCAAACGTGGCCGTCCACGGTACAGTCGTAGTTGCCTGCGATCTCCCTGCCCTTGAGCGAAAGGTTCTTGAACTCAGGGCCGTATTGCCCACTCCAGTATTTCCTGTCTTGACCTCTGACTACGAACCTCAAAAAGCGCGTGCCTGACACCAAGGTGAACGCACCAGTCTGGAAAGCCCGCCATTCCGGAATGTAGCTCTTGTCGTCGATCAAGGTAATGGTGGTAAGCACACTGCCGTCGGCATTCAGCTCATCGACATACACATTCGCAACAAAGGCGCCGAAACCGTCTTTCTCCCATGGCGACCTCATCAGAGCGGAAGCCACGCAAACCGCCTGCCCCCTGTCGATACGAGTGTCGCTGAAGCCTTTCTCGATAAGGTCGACAGTCTGCTCGAGCTTGCATTCTTTATACGAAGAAGCCCAAAAGTGGGAGCCGTCCGTATCATCAAAGATACCCCATCCGCTGCCGCCGTTCGTCACACCCCAGCCGTTGGAGGTGCCGTCGCAGTCTCCGTTCGTCAGGAGCTCCATGAATTGACTGATCATGGGCTCTTCATCATTAACTCTAATCTTGAGCGAAAGGTTCTTGAACTGAGGGCCGAAATGTCCACCCCAATTCTTTATGTCCTTACCTCTGACTATGTACACCAGTTTGCGTGTCCCGGGAACCAGAACGACCGGGGTGGTCGTGGAAGTCACCCAATCCGTATGTATGCTCAAGTCGTCGTACACGACAACGGTGGAAAGCTCATTGCCGTCGTCGTCCTGCATCGAGACATACACATTCGCAACAGTGGCGGCAAGGGACCCACTCTCCCAATAGGCTCTCACCATGGCAGAAGCCATTATTTCCACCCTGCCATTGTCGACGGGTTCGGGACCGAGGTCGCCAGAAAGCCAAATGTTCTGAGAAAGTCTGCATTCGCCATACGACGAGGCCCAGTAATATTCACCGCCCTCATCCGTCTCGATAGCCCAACCGTCGCCACCGTTCTCCACATTCCAACCATCGTAGGTGCCGTCGCAGTGGCCGTTGGTAAGGATTTCCATGAAATCGCCAGCCCAAGCCGTCGTAGCCCCGGCCATGACAGCGAGCAAAAGAAGTAACAGTTTCTTCATACCTTTTAATACCTTTAAAATAATAATAATGTTGATTGTTGATTGCCTATAGTTTCAGTACAAAATTACTACATTATTTTCAATTATGCGACAAATTGCACAAAAAATATTCCTAATTCGTCACATTTGACACAAAAAGGGAAGCAACATTACGGAAAAGTTCTCTCAAGCAAAGGGTTTGCGCAGAAATCATCCAAATTTTATCAACAAGAATCTTTCAGATTGTTGAAAACTTTCTGCGGGAATTCTTGCAGAATTTCGAAAGTCGTAGTAATTTTGCTGCCACTTTTGCTTCCATGAATCATGGCTGCGTGGAGGTGAAAAACACTTGAGTATTAACCACCTAATTTCTAAACCTTTATGGATAACAACTTTTTAACCAGGACTGAGGGCGAAGACCCTCTCTGTGTCGTGAGACAATTTTCGCAAAGCATTCATTCTCTGATGGTTAACTACGACGAGATGGCTGTCCGACTGGAGCAAAGTCAGCTGAGAATCCGTGAGCTGGAGCAGGAGAACGAACGCCTCTTGCTGGAGCAGCAGAAGAACGATTTGTGGTCGAGCCGCGTGACGTACGAGAATGTGGTGGAACTGATTGCCGGAGTTCTCGAACTCTTTCCATTGCTCGAAGGTCTGACGCGAGCGGCGAGCTGTGCCCGAGTTCATATAGCGGCGTTTCTCGGCCTCGTAGA